>NZ_JBPQTS010000012.1:0-67052 GCF_051386455.1 Streptomyces sp. URMC 124 | reverse complement strand
CTGCGGAGCCGCATGGGGCGGGGGCACGGCATGGGGCGCCGGCAGCGCATGGGGCCCGGCGGGTGGCACGGCGGCATGGGGCGCCGGCTGGGGGCGAGGCTGTGGCTGGGGCGGCGTCACAGCCGCGCGGGGCGCCGGCGACGGGCGGGTGTCTTGCCCGGGCGGCGGCCAGTGACCTGGTTTGTCGAGCGCGACCCGGCGTTGCGGCGGAGCCCAGGGATCGGGGTCCCGCGGTTCGGACTGCTCATCGGCCCCGGCTGCCTTGTCAGACATAGCCCTCCCCAGTCGATACCCGTCATGCTAAGGCCTGAGGACAACCGTCGCGTACGTCCCGCATACGATGAACGGCACCTGTCGACAGGCACCAGCCGACCGCGCCGTGGAGGCACGCATGTCCGTACTTGACTCGTTCATCGCCGGGCTCCCGAAAGCGGAGCTCCATGTGCACCACGTCGGGTCGGCTTCCCCGCGCATCGTTGCCGAGCTGGCCGCCCGCCACCCGGACTCCCCCGTGCCCACCGACCCCGAGGCGCTGGCCGACTTCTTCACCTTCCGCGACTTCGCCCACTTCATCGAGGTCTACCTCTCGGTGGTCGACCTGATCCGCGATGCCGAGGACGTACGGCTGCTGACGTACGAGGTCGCGCGCGACATGGCGCGGCAGAACATCCGCTACGCCGAACTGACCGTCACCCCCTTCAGCTCGACCAAGCGCGGCATTCCGGACGGCGCCTTCGTGGAGGCCATCGAGGACGCCCGCAAGGCGGCCGAGGCCGAACTGGGCGTCGTGCTGCGCTGGTGCTTCGACATTCCCGGCGAGGCGGGGCTGGAGGCCGCGGAGGAGACCGCGCGGATCGCCTGCGAGCTCAAGCCCGAAGGGCTGGTCTCCTTCGGTCTGGGCGGGCCGGAGATCGGCGTGCCGCGTCCCCAGTTCAAGCCGTACTTCGACCGTGCCATCGCGGAAGGGCTGCACAGCGTGCCCCACGCCGGTGAGACGACGGGCCCGCAGACCATTTGGGACGCCCTGGTCGACCTGCGCGCCGAGCGCATCGGCCACGGCACCAGTGCCCCGCAGGACCCGGCCCTGCTGGCCCACCTGGCGGAGCGCCGCATCCCGCTGGAGGTCTGCCCGACGTCCAACCTCGCCACCCGCGCCGTGACCGACCTGGAGCGGCACCCCATCAAGGAGATGGTGGCCGCAGGCGTCCTGGTGACCGTCAACAGCGACGACCCGCCCATGTTCGGCACCGACCTCAACCGCGAGTACGGCGTCGCCGCGCGCCTCCTGGAACTCGACGCGGCGGGCGTCGCCGGCCTCGCCAAGAACGCCGTGGACGCGTCGTTCATGGACGAGACGGGCAAGAAGGCGCTCCGTGCGGAGATCGACGCCTACACCGCGGCCTGGCGGGGCTGACCTCCGCCGGACGCACGTCGCGGCCACAATGGGTCCCATGGCCGGCCCGAACTCCCCTGTTGCAGATGCCCGCACCGTCACCGCCGTCGCCCACCGCGGCGATCCGTACCTCTTCCGGGAGAACACCCTCGCCTCGATCCGCTCGGCTCTGAGGGCCGGGGCGGGGGCAGTGGAGGTCGACGTCAGGCTGACGCGCGACGGCGTGCCCGTACTGCTGCACGACGCGACGCTCGAGCGCCTGTGGGGTCACACACGGGTCCTGGACTCGCTCTCGGCGGACGAACTGCGCGAGCTGACCGGCGGCGGCGTGCCCACCCTGCGTGAGGCCCTGCAACTCGGCGCGGAGCGGTCAGGGCCACGACTGTTCATCGACCTGCCGGACGCGTCGGCCGCCGAGGCCGCCGTCGCCGAGGTGCACGCGAGCGGAGCCGCTGAGCGGGTGTACTACTGCGGTGGCACAGCGTCCATGCTCGCTGTGCGCCGCGCCGACCCTGCCGCGGAGATCGCCCTGACGTGGACGACGCTGATGCCGCCGCGCCGGGCCCTGCTCAGCGCCGTCTCCCCGCACTGGCTGAACTACCGCTTCGGGTTGGTGAGTCCCGAGTTGGTCGCCCGCAACCACTCCGAGGGGCTCCTGGTCTCCGCGTGGACCGCGGACACCCGTTTCACGATGCGCCGGCTGCTGGCGGCAGGCGTCGACGCGATCACCACCAACCGGGTCGGCGCCTTGCGGTCCCTGTTGCGCGACTGAGCAAGGCCCGGTCGGTAGGGGGGCTCGGACGGGGAGCGGGCGGGGCGCATGGGGCGGCCCGCGGCCTTGCTGGGGCCCGCATGAGGCAGTGCGCAGGGGGCGGCGCACCCCCGAGGCACCACGCATGGGGCGCCCGGCATCGGACGACGCGCACGGGGCAGCCGCACGGGGCGGCCCGGCAGCGCAGCAGCCCGGCAGCGCGCGCTCAGAGCCCGACGATCTCGTTCCACTCCTTGGTGAAGCCCGGCCGTTCCTTCGAGGTCATGTCGCGTGCCGTCGCGAGGCGTTTACGCATGTCGTCGCTCGGGAAGATGAGCGGGTTCCCGGCGAGCTCCACGAGTTCCTTGTCGGAGGACGAGGCGAGAACGTCCCGCGCGGCCGGCACGGGGCAGACGTAGTTGACCGCAGCGGCAAGCTCGGCGGCCACTTCGGGCTGGTAGTAGTAGTCGACGAGTGCCTCGGCGTTGCGCTTGTGGCGGGCGAGGTTGGGCACCATGAGGCTCTCGGCCCACAGCTCGGCGCCTTCCTCCGGGACGACGAACTCGATGTCGGGGTTGTCGGCCTGGAGCTGGATGACGTCACCCGAGTACGCCTGGCAGGCCAGCACGTCCCCGGACGACAGGTCCTTGATGTAGTCGTTGCCGGTGAAGCGGCGGATGTGGCGCTTGCGCACGAGGCGGCGCAGCTGGTCGGTCATGGTGTGGAAGTCGTCGGCGGTCCAGCGGGTGACGTCGGCGCCGTTGCCCTGCATGAGCAGCGAGTACGCCTCGTCCAGGCCGGCCAGGAGCGTGACCCGGCCGCGCAGGTCGTCCTTCCACAGATCGGAGGTGTGCCGGATCTCCCGGCCGAGCTTCTTGCGGTTGTACGCGATGCCCGTGATGCCGGACTGCCAGGGGACGGTGTGGAGCCGGCCGGGGTCGAAGGAGGGCTTGCGCAGCAGCGGGTCGAGATGGCGGTCGACGTTCGGCTGGCGGGAGCGGTCCATTTTCTGGACCCAGCCCAGGCGCACGTAGCGGGAGGCCATCCAGTCGCTGACGACGATGAGGTCACGCCCGGTCTCCTGATGGTTCATCAGGGCCGGGCTGACCTTGCCGAAGAACTCGTCGTTGTCGTTGATCTCTTCGGTGTACTTCACCGATATCCCGCTGCGCTTCTCGAACGCGTCGAGCGTGGGGCGCTTCTGCGGGTCGTCCTCGTCGACGTCGATGTAGAGGGGCCAGTTGGCAAAGGCAAGGCTCTTGTCGCGGCCGGAGCGGTCCTCGGCGCCCCGGTCGGCCGGCTCGACGTACGCGGCGGGCACTCCGCACCCGGCGAGTGCGGCGACGCCGGCTCCGGCGCCCAGCGCGCGCAGCAGGGTCCGGCGGGACAGGGGCTTCACGGGCTTCTCTCGCATTCCGGCAGCATGGCGGGGTCGGATCTCCGCGGACAATGTACGGCCTGTCCGGGAGGCGACCGCACTTCCCGACACCCTGACGGCCCGGGAACGGCCGGCCGTCGATGATACCGGGGCACGACGCGCAGTGGTCCGCACCGGAACCATCCGGTACGGACCACTGCGGGATGTCTGCGGGTGCCGGTACGCCCCGCGCCATGAGGACGGCCGGGCCACCGCTCGGCCGCATGAGGCGGGCCGCGCGCTCCGGTCTCACCCCGCACCGCACGGGGCGAACCGTGTCCGCCGCATGGGGCGGGCCGGCCTCACCGCATGGGGCGGCGGCCGGCCCTCACCCGCGCGGAGCGGGCCTGCTCCGTCAGTCCAGCGACGTCATGACGTGCTTGACGCGCGTGTAGTCCTCGAAGCCGTAGGCGGACAGGTCCTTGCCGTAGCCGGACTTCTTGAAGCCACCGTGGGGCATCTCGGCGACCAGCGGGATGTGGGTGTTGATCCACACGCAGCCGAAGTCGAGCTTCTTGGACATCCGCATGGCGCGGCCGTGGTCCTTGGTCCACACCGAGGAGGCGAGCGCGTACTCGACGCCGTTGGCGTACGCGACGGCCTGGTCCTCGTCCGCGAAGGACTGGACCGTGATCACGGGGCCGAAGACCTCGTGCTGGATGATCTCGTCGTCCTGCTTGAGGCCGGAGACGACGGTCGGGGCGAAGAAGAAGCCCTTCTCCCCCACTCGGTGCCCGCCCGCCTCGAGCTTGGCGTGGCCGGGCAGCCGCTCGATGAAGCCGGCGACCTGCTTGAGCTGGTTGGCGTTGTTGAGCGGGCCGTAGAGGACGTCCTCGTCGTCCGGCTGCCCCGTCTTCGTCTCGGCGGCGGCCTTGGCGAGCGCGGTGACGAACTCGTCGTGGACCGACTCGTGGACGAGCACGCGGGTGGCGGCCGTACAGTCCTGGCCGGCGTTGAAGTAGCCGGCGACCGAGATGTCCTCGACGGCCTTGGCGATGTCGGCGTCGTCGAAGACGACGACGGGGGCCTTGCCGCCGAGCTCCAGGTGGACGCGCTTGAGGTCCTTGGAGGCGGACTCGGCGACCTGCATGCCGGCCCGCACGGAGCCGGTGATCGAGGCCATCGCCGGCACCGGGTGCTCGACCATGAGGCGGCCGGTCTCACGGTCGCCGCAGATGACGTTGAAGACGCCCTTCGGGTGCCCGAGCTCCTCCAGCACGCCGCCGATGATCTCGGCGATGAGGACCGTGGAGGCGGGGGTGGTGTCCGAGGGCTTGAGGACGACCGTGTTGCCCGCGGCGAGCGCCGGGGCGAACTTCCACACCGCCATCATCATCGGGTAGTTCCACGGGGCGACCTGGGCGCAGACGCCGATCGGCTCGCGCCGGATGATCGAGGTCAGGCCCTCCATGTACTCGCCCGCGGAGCGGCCCTCCAGCATGCGCGCGGCGCCCGCGAAGAAGCGGATCTGGTCCACCATCGGGGGGACCTCTTCGCTGCGGGTGAGGGCGAGCGGCTTGCCGGTGTTCTCGGACTCCGCGGCGATCAGTTCCTCCGCGCGCGCCTCGAAGGCGTCGGCGATCTTGAGAAGGACCTTCTGGCGCTCTCCGGGTACGAGGTCGCGCCAGGCCGGGAAGGCGGCCTCGGCCGCGGCCATGGCGGCGTCGACGTCCGCGGCGCCCGACAGCGGAGCGGTGGCGAAGGCCTCGCCTGTGGCCGGATTGACCACCTCGGTGGTCCGCCCGTCGGCGGCGTCCCGGAACTCCCCGTCGATGAAATTGCGAAGACGACGCAGCTCGGTGGTCATGGCTGCCACCCCTCCTGTCAGATGTCCACTGGGTGAGACCGTCAGCCTAGTCAGTGAGCCCACGCTTTCGACATACCTCAGACCCATGAACGACGGAATCAGTTATTCCATGCACTCGTCACAACGAATTTCATCGCCTGAGGGTTGCCACACGGACGAGACGCATGCACAGTGGAGCCGTGGCCACTCGTAGTCCAGACCCGAAGGGCGTGCACGGCACGCCGCCGATCGACGCAGTCTCCCTGGCGATCATCGAGCAGCTCCAGGAAGACGGCCGCCGCCCCTACGCGGCGATCGGCAAAGCCGTGGGGCTGTCGGAGGCAGCCGTGCGGCAGCGTGTCCAGAAGCTGCTCGACCAGGGCGTCATGCAGATCGTCGCCGTCACCGACCCGCTCACCGTGGGCTTCCGGCGGCAGGCGATGGTCGGCATCAACGTCGAGGGCGACCTCGATCCCGTCGCCGACGCCCTGACCGCGATGGACGAGGTCGAGTACGTCGTAGTGACCGCAGGCTCCTTCGACCTCCTCATCGAGATCGTCTGCGAGGACGACGACCATCTCCTCGCGACGATCAACAAGCGCATCCGGACCCTGCCGGGCGTGCGCTCCACCGAGAGCTTCGTCTACCTCAAGCTCCGCAAGCAGACCTACACATGGGGAACCCGATAGCCGTGAGCAAGGACCTCTCCCAGACTGCCTACGACCACCTGTGGATGCACTTCACCCGCATGTCGTCGTACGAGAACGCCCCCGTGCCGACCATCGTGCGCGGCGAGGGCACCTACATCTTCGACGACAAGGGCAAGCGCTACCTGGACGGTCTCGCGGGGCTGTTCGTGGTCCAGGCGGGCCACGGGCGGGCCGAGCTGGCCGAGGCGGCCGCCAAGCAGGCTCAGGAGCTGGCCTTCTTCCCCGTGTGGAGCTACGCGCACCCCAAGGCGATCGAGCTCGCCGAGCGCCTGGCCCACCACGCGCCGGGCGACCTCAACAAGGTCTTCTTCACCACCGGCGGCGGCGAGGCCGTGGAGACCGCCTGGAAGCTCGCGAAGCAGTACCACAAGCTCACCGGCAACCCCACGAAGTACAAGGTGATATCCCGGGCGGTCGCCTACCACGGCACGCCCCAGGGCGCTCTGGCCATCACCGGCCTGCCGGCCCTCAAGGCTCCTTTCGAGCCGCTCGTCCCGGGCGCCCACAAGGTGCCCAACACCAACATCTACCGGGCCCCCGTCCACGGTGACGACCCCGAGGCGTTCGGTCGCTGGGCCGCCGACCAGATCGAGCAGCAGATCCTCTTCGAAGGCCCCGACACCATCGCGGCCGTCTTCCTGGAGCCGGTCCAGAACGCCGGCGGCTGCTTCCCGCCCCCGCCCGGCTACTTCCAGCGGGTACGCGAGATCTGTGATACGTACAACGTCCTGCTCGTCTCCGATGAGGTCATCTGCGCCTTCGGCCGCCTCGGCACGATGTTCGCGTGCGACAAGTTCGGCTACGCGCCCGACATCATCACCTGCGCCAAGGGCATGACGTCCGGCTACTCCCCCATCGGTGCGGCCGTCATCTCCGACCGGATCGCCGAGCCGTTCTTCAAGGGCAGCAACACCTTTCTGCACGGCTACACCTTCGGCGGCCACCCCGTCTCCGCTGCGGTCGCCCTCACCAACCTCGACATCTTCGAGCGCGAGGGCCTCAACCAGCACGTGCTGGACAACGAAGCGGCGTTCCACGCCACGCTCTCCAAGCTGAACGACCTGCCGATCGTCGGCGACGTGCGCGGCAACGGGTTCTTCTACGGCATCGAACTGGTCAAGGACAAGGCCACCAAGGAGTCGTTCACGCCGGAGGAGTGCGAGCGGCTGCTCTACGGCTTCGTCTCGAAGAAGCTGTTCGAGAACGGTCTCTACTGCCGGGCCGACGACCGTGGTGACCCGGTCATCCAGGTCGCCCCGCCGCTGATCTCCGACCAGTCGACGTTCGACGAGATCGAGCAGATCGTCCGCGGCGTGCTCACGGAGGCCTGGACCAGGATCTGACCGGACCAGGGCGAGCCGCCTGCACCGATCGCGGCTCGCCCCTCCCGCCGTGGCCCCGCGCGACCCCCCACTGGTCACGCGCGCGTGGGCCACGGCTTCGCTGCACGCGCGCGTAAGCCGGTCACCAGGCGTACGGACCGCGTGCCGGTGGACCCGGCGCACGGACCGCGCACCCCTCGCACACGAGACGCACGCCCGTCGCACGCGCACCACGCCCCACCGCACTCCCGGTCGCACATTCCGCCGCATTTGCGCTCCGACTGATATGCGACCCCTGGGGCATGAGGCCGACCGGAGGAAAGTGGGCCCCCCAGCGCCGAGCCTGGGCAAAGGCTAGGATCCCGGTTCCGTACGGTGCCAGTGACCCAATGGCCTCCGGTTCGTTCCCCCGGACAGGGGAACGGACCCTACAGCGACCCGAGGTGCTCGATATGGTGGCCCCGCCGGACAACGACGTGCTCTGGGCACGCGGCCTGCATTACGCCCACAGTGGGTCTCCCGCGCTCGCGGGGGTCTCGATCGGCGTACGCGAGGGAGAGATTCTCGCCATCACCGGGCCGCGCGGCTCAGGCAAGACCACGCTCCTCAAATGCCTGTCCGGACAGCTCCTCCCCACGCCCGGAGAGGTGTGGTTCAACAGCGCCCCCGTCCACACGCTTTCGCGTGCCGCCCGCGAGCGGCTGCGGCGGGAGCGGTTCGGCTGGATCGACAGCGAGCCGCACCTCGTGCCGGAGCTGAGCGCCTGGGAGAACGCCGCCCTGCCGCTGTTGCTGCGCGGCGTGGGGCACCGGGCCGCCAAGCGCACGGCCGGTGAGTGGCTGGAGCGCCTCGACGTCGGCGACTGCCACCGCAAGCGGCCGGCCGCTCTGCTCCAGGCGCAGCGCCAGCGGGTGGCCATCGCGCGGGCGCTCGCCAGCGAACCCACCGTTCTGTTCGCCGACGAGCCGACGGCGCCGCTGCACAACGCGGACCGCGCGCAGGTGCTGCGCACCCTGACCACGGCTGCCCGCTCGCACCACATCACGGTCGTCATCGCCACGCTGGACGACGAGATCGCCACCCTGGCCGACCGTACGGTCTCCCTGGTCGACGGCCGCCGAGGCACCGCCATCCCGGTACCCGACGCGCCCGAGGGAGAGGGCAGGGCGGCGTGCTCAGTCTCCGCCTAGCGCGCGGCGCGCACCCGCTGGTCCTGCTCCGGCGACTGCTGGTGGCAGCGGCCGCGGCGGGCGTGGGCTTCCTGCTGCTGTGCACCCTGGGATACGCGGTGGCCCACCCGAAGTCGACAGGGCAGTCGCTCGTACGGCTGGTCTGGTGTGCGGTGCCGCTGGCAGCAGTGGTGCAGTTCGCCGTGGCCGTGGCCCGTACGGACCCCGCCACGCGCCCCCGTGACGGCCTGGACGCCGCGGGGCTGGGCCCCGTGCGGCTGTCGGTCCTCGCGGCGGCCTCCACGGCCATCTCGTGCACGCTCGGCAGCGGCTTCGCCCTCGTGCTCTACAAGGTGCTCCGCGGTGACATCGGCGGCCCTCTGAGCGGTTCGGCGAGACGTCTGCTGGACGGGCAGGTACACCTGCCGTGGGGCGCGACGCTGACTCTGCTCGGCCTCCTGCCCGCCCTCGCGGCGGGCGCCTGCGTCCTGGTACTGCACCCGCGACGGGACGCCGCCGCCAGGGCGCAGCAGGCCGCCGCGGAGCCCCTGGAGGCCATGCAGGAGGCGGATGAGGCGGAGAGCGCCGAGGCGACGTCCGTCGACCTTCAGACTCCGCCCGCCGACCCCGTCCCGGCCCCCGTGCCCAAACCTATCTATGCCGGCCTCCCATGGGGCATCGCGATCATCGCGGTCGGGCTCGCCCTGGAGGCGTACGTGGGGCACGGCCCGGCGCCCGACCCCGACCGGCTGATCTCGTTGCCCGGCGGGGCGGACGGCACCTCCCCCGGCGTGCTGGGCGGATGGCTCCTGGCCTCGCTCGGGCTCGTGCTGGCCGGCCCGGGGCTGACCCACTGGTGCGGGGTCCTGCTCGCCGCCGGGCGGCCCGGGGCGGTACGGCTGCTGGCCGGCCGGATACTGCAGGACGCCGCCACGCGCATCGGCCGTCCGCTGGGCGTGCTGTGCGCGGTCGCTTCGGGCGCCCTGGCCGCCGCCGAACTCTACGGGGCGGCGTGGGACTCCTCCGGGCCGCGCCCCTTCGGCCCCCTCACCGGCCTCGGTGCGGCGCTCGTCATGGCGTGTGTCACGGCCACGGCCATCACCGCGGCCCTGGACAGCCGTCAGAACCGGACCGGCACCACGGCGGCCCTGCAGCGCCTCGGCATCCCCGCTTCCATGCTGCGTGGGGCGGCCATTCTGCGCGCCGGCGTGCTCCTGGCCGTTCTGACGCCTCTGACGTGGGCGATCGCGCAGCTCGTGACGCTGCCCATGTCGCGGTGAGCGCACCTCGGGCGGGCCCGCGTTCGGGGCCCGCCGGGCGGCTGCAGCACAACGGTTCTTGACCAGTTCTTGACTCAAGGCAACTTCGTCGCCGAATTGCGCGTCTGCTTGAGGAGCACGACGGATATCCGGCGAACGGAGCTATTGGTGATCATCGGCCTTGTGACGGCTGTCGCGGCCTCGGCCTGTTACGGCACAGGTTCGGTCCTGCAAGCCGTGGGCTCGCGGAAATCGGCCCGCCGGGAGGCCGAGAAGGCCTCCTCGACGGGCACCACCCAGCACGGTGGACCGAGCCTGTCCTCCACCGCAAAGGCCGCGGTGACGTGGGAGTTCATGGTCGGTACGGTCCTCGACTTCCTCGGCTTCGGGCTCGGGGCGCTCGCCGCCCGCATGCTGCCGCTCTTCCTCTCCCAGACGGTCATCAGCGCGAACCTCGTCGTGACCGCGCTGCTGAGCATCAAGCTCCTGGGCATCCGGCTGACCAAGCCCGAGTGGGCGTCGATCGGTGTCGTGTGTTCGGCGCTGGTGCTGCTCGCAACGGCGGCGGGCCACGAGGGCGGCGGCGACACGCCGATGTCGACCCACTGGTGGCTGCTGATCATCTCCGTGGTGCTGATGGGCGGTGGCACCGTGGCGGTCCGCCTGCTCGGCGGGCGGGCCGCAATCCTGGCCGGCCTGCTGTCCGGTCTGGGCTTCGGCGCGATCGGCGTCGGCGTGCGCATCCTCGACGGCATCGACCCGTTCGACCTGCCGAAGCTGATCGCCGACCCGGCGCTCTACGCGATCCTGATATCGGGTGCGGTCGGAATGTACCTGCACACGGTGGCCCTGCAGATCGGCTCGGTCAACGGCGCCACCGCGGCACTGGTGGTCGGCGAGACCATCCTCCCGGGCATCATCGGCGTCCTGCTGCTCGGTGACAACTCGCGCCCCGGCTTCGCCTGGGTCGCCGTCCTCGGCTTCGTCCTGGCCGTGGCAGGTGCCGTCGCGGTCGCCTGGTTCGGCGAGCCGGACACCCCCGTGGAGGCCGAACCCGCACCACAGGAACTCCAGTCGTCAGCAGTCCGCTGACCGCCGCCTGAGCCCCGGCAGCCGCACCGGCAGCCGGGGCTCAGGCGTATCCGCCCCAGGAGCGCGTAGCCGCGGGAAAGGTCCTGCTCATCCGTTCCGGCTACCGGCGTCGTCCAGCACCACGACCTCCGCGACGTCGAAGGCGACGCCTACGCGGTCACCGGCTGCGGGGGCCCCATGCAGCCCGCACGCGGCCTCCAGCACGGGGCCGTCCGCGGGGCGCAGCATCAGCACCACGTGGTCTCCCCGGAACGTCCGCCCCGTGACCGTGCACGGAAGCCCCTCCGCCTCCGGCACCAGCCGCACTCCGGCAGGCCGTACGAGCAGCCGGCCCGCGCCCTGCCGCGATCCCGGGGGCACCGGCACCTTGCCCCAGGCCGTGTCGGCGCACTCGCCGCCGACCGTCGCCTCCACGACGTTGTCGAAGCCGAGGAAGCGGGCCACGAACTCGGACGCCGGCCGGCGCCAGACCTCCAGTGGCGTACCGGCCTGGGCAATGCGCCCGTCGCGCATCACGACGACGCGGTCGGCGAGGGCGAACGCCTCGCCCTGGTCGTGGGTGACGGCCAGCACCGTGGTGCCCAGCCGGCCGAAGAGGTCGCGCAGTTCGACGACCAAGCGCTCCCGCAGGCCGCGGTCCAGCTGCCCGAGTGGCTCGTCGAGCATCAGCAGCCGGGGCTGCGGCGCGAGGGCCCGTGCGAGGGCCACTCGCTGCTGCTCGCCTCCGGACAGGGCGGCAATGGAACGCTGCTGCGCCCCGGGCAGTCCCACCAGTTCCAGCAGCTCGGCCACCGTCCGTGCCGTTTCGGCCCGCCCCGTGCCGCGCATGCGCAGCCCGAAGGCGACGTTGCCCGCCACGTCCCGCTGCGGGAACAGCTGGTGGTCCTGGAACATGAGGCCCACCCCGCGCCGGTGGGTGGGTACCCCGCTCTGGTCGCGCCCCGCCAAGAGCACGCGCCCGGCGTCCGCGTGCTGCAGCCCGGCCACCACGCGCAGCAGTGTGGACTTGCCGCTGCCACTGGGGCCCAGCACGCAGACGATTTCGTGCTCGGCGACCTCCAGGTCCACCGCGTCGAGCGCCGCGCGCTCACCGAAGCGGACGCCGACCTTCTCCAGGCGCAGCAGGGCCATCAGAACTCCCCCGTACGGTCGGTGCGGATACGTTCCAGCACCAGCAGCGCCACGGCGCACACCAGCATCAGGATCGTGCTCAGTGCCATCGCCTGCCCATAGGTGAGCTCTCCGGGACGACCCAGGAGCCGGGCCACCGCCACAGGCAGCGTGGGGCTGTCGGGGCGGGCGATGAAGACCGTGGCCCCGAATTCGCCCAGGGACACGGCGAACGCGAAGCCGGCCGCGACGCCCAGTGCACGGCCGACGAGGGGCAGGTCCACCTCGCGCCATGCCCGCAGAGGAGAGGCCCCCAGCACGCCGGCCGCCTCGCGCAGCCGGACGTCCACGGCGCGCAGGACGGGCAGCACGGTCCGTACGACGAAGGGCACGCCCACGAGGGCCTGCGCGAGCGGCACCAGGATCCAGGAGGCCCTGAGGTCCAGCGGCGGCTCGTCCAGGCTGATGAGGAAGCCGAAGCCGACCGTCACGGCGGACGTGCCGAGCGGGAGCATCAGCAGGGCGTCGAAGCCGCGGACGAGCCGCCCCTCGCGCCGGGTCAGCGCAGCAGCCGCGAGCCCGCCGATGACGACGGCGATGGCCGTCGCCGCCAGGCCGTACGCGAGCGAGTTGCCGATCGCCTCCAGGGGGGCGACGACGAACGTTCCGCCGTTGCCGTCGGCGGAGGCCAGGGCGCGGTAGAAGGCCAGTCCGTAGCCGTCCGGGCCGTCGAAGGAGCGCAGCACGAGGACCACGAGCGGGGCGAGGATGAGCACGGCGACGACGGCCAGGACGGACGCCAGGAACGCCCACTCGGCCGCGCCCCGCGGGCGCCGCGCCGTGCGCGCCGGGTCGACCAGCCGCAAGGTCGCCTCACGTCGCCGCACCGTCCACGCGTGCACGGCCAGCAGTGCGGCGACGGCGGCGAACTGCACCAGCGTCAGGACGGCAGCGGTCGGCAGGTCGAGCATCTGGGCGGTCTGCTGGTAGATCTCGACTTCCAGCGTGGCGTAGCGGGGACCGCCGAGGATCTGCACGACGCCGAAGGAGGTGAAGGTGAAGAGGAAGACCATGAGGGCCGCGGCGGCCACGGCCGGCGCCAGCGCCGGCAGCGTGACCCGCCTCCAGGCCGCGAAGCGCCCCGCGCCCAGCACCCTGGCCGCCTCCTCCTGGCGCGGGTCGAGCTGGGCCCACAGGCCGCCCACGGTGCGGACGACCACGGCGTAGTTGAAGAACACGTGGGCGATCAGGATCGCCCAGACGGTGGTGTCGAGACGCACCCCGCACCACTCGTCCAGCAGCCCCCCGCGCCCGAGCAGCGCCAGGAAGGCCGAGCCGACGACGACGGTCGGCAGGACGAAGGGCACGGTCACCACGGCGCGCAGCGTGCGCTTGCCGGGGAAGTCGAACCGCGCGAAGGCGTACGCCCCGGGCAGGGCGAGGGCAAGCGTGAGGGCGGTGGAGGCGGCCGCCTGCCAGGTGGTGAACCACAGCACGTGGCCGATCGCCGGGTCGGTCACGACCTCGCCGATGCGGCCGAACTGCCACTGTCCGCCCTCCTTCAGCCCCCGGGAGACGATCGCCGCGACGGGATAGGCGAAGAACACCGCGAAGAAGGCGAGCGGCAGGGCCATGAGGCCGAGCCGCAGTGCTGTCCGCCGCCCGGCCCCACCGGGGCCTCGTGCGGGGCCCCGTGCAGGGGCCCCGGGCTCTACTTCAGGACGAGCGAGGACCATGCCTTGACCCACTGCTCGCGGTTCTTGGCGATCTTCTCGGGGGCCATGGTGCCGGGCTCGTTCACCTGCGCGCCGTACTTGGTGAACAGCTCGGGCAGCTTGGCGTCCTGGTTGGCGGGCTTGACGAACATCTGCAGCGGCATGTCCTCCTGGAACGTACGGCTCAGCAGGAAGTCGATCAGGGCCTTGCCGCCCTCGGTGTTCTTCGCGCCCTTCAGCAGCCCGGCGAACTCCGTCTGCTGGAAGCAGGTGCCCGTGGCCACACCGGTCGGGCCCTCCGCGGGCTGCGGCTTCACGCCGAGGACCTCTGCCGGCGGGCTGGAGGCGTAGGAGACGACGAGGGGCTTGTCGCCCTTGGCCTTCTTGCCGCCCGCGGAGCCGGAGAAGCGCTCGTTGTAGGCCTGCTCCCAGCCGTCGACGACCTCTACGCCGTTGTCCTTGAGCTTCTTCCAGTAGTCCTGCCATCCGTCGTCGCCGTACTTGGCGATCGTGGCGAGCTGAAAGGCGAGGCCCGGGGAGGACGTGGCGACGTTCTCGGTGACGAGCAGGTTCTTGTACTCGGGCTTGATCAGGTCGTCCAGGGACTGCGGCGGGGCCAGCTTGTGGCCGGCGAAGTACGCGCGGTCGTAGTTGACGCAGATGTCACCGGTGTCGATGGGCGTGACCCGGTGCTCGCCGGCGTCGGCCTGCAGCTTCCTCGGGACGCGGTCCAGGCCCTTGGCCTCGTACGGCGCGAAGATGCCGTTGTCGAGCGCACGGGAGAGCAAGGTGTTGTCGACGCCGAAGAAGACGTCGCCCTGCGGGTGGCTCTTGGAGAGGATGGCCTGGTTGACGGCCTGGCCGGCGTCGCCGCCCTTGAGGACCTTGACCTTGTAACCGGTCTGCTGGGTGAACTGCTTCAGCACCTCGTCGGACGCCGCGAAGGAGTTGTGCGAGACCAGGGTGACGGTCTTGTCCTTGCCTTCGGACGTGTCCGAGCTCCCGGAGCCGTCCGAGCCGCCGCACGCGGCCAGGGCCGGAAGGGCGAGCATGCCGGCGGCAACTGCGCCGATGGCACGCCGCAGGTTGGTGTTCATGATCGAGCTGACTCCCTACGCCGGTATGACCCGGATCAGGTCCGAGGGTCTGCGGGCCGTGCCGCACTCTCAGCGCCCCCTGGGCGCTCCCCTGTCGGATTGTTCATTTGTGCGAGGGCACCGTATCAGTGCCCTCGCCATGGATCGGCGTCTGACCTGGGGCCCTGGCTCAGCGCTCGGCTGCTGCCAGCTGCCCGCAGGCGCCGTCGATCTCCTGGCCACGTGTGTCGCGGACGGTGACGGGCACCCCGTGCGAGGCAATCGCCGCGACGAAGGCACGCTCGTCCTCGGGGCGCGAGGCCGTCCACTTCGACCCCGGGGTGGGGTTGAGCGGAATGAGGTTGACGTGCACGCGCTTGCCCTTGAGGAGGCGGCCCAGGAGGTCGCCGCGCCATGCCTGGTCGTTGATGTCACGGATCAGGGCGTACTCGATGGAGACCCGGCGGCCGGACTTCTCCGCGTACTCCCACGCGGCATCGAGGACCTCGCGGACCTTCCAGCGCGTGTTGACCGGCACCAGGGTGTCGCGCAGCTCGTCGTCCGGGGCGTGCAGGGAGACGGCCAGACGGCATTTGAAGCCCTCGTCGGCGAAGCGCAGCATCGCCGGGACCAGGCCCACCGTGGAGACCGTGATGCCGCGCTGGGAGAGCCCCAGGCCGTCCGGCTCGGGATCCGTGAGGCGGCGGATGGCGCCGACGACCCGCTTGTAGTTGGCCAGCGGCTCGCCCATACCCATGAAGACGATGTTGGACAGCCGCGCGGGGCCTCCGGGGACCTCTCCGTCGCGCAGCGCCCGCATGCCGTCCACGATCTGGTGGACAATCTCGGCCGTCGACAGATTGCGGTCCAGGCCGGCCTGGCCGGTGGCGCAGAACGGGCAGTTCATGCCGCAGCCCGCCTGCGAGCTGATGCACATGGTGACGCGGTCCGGATAGCGCATCAGCACCGACTCCACCAGCTTGCCGTCGTGGAGCCGCCAGAGGGTCTTCCGGGTGGTGTCGTCGTCGCACGAGATGTGACGTACGACGCTCATGAGCTCCGGCAGCAGCTCGGCGGCGAGCTTCTCGCGCGCCGCCGCCGGGATGTCGGTCCACGCGGCGGGATCGTGCGCGTACCGGGCGAAGTAGTGCTGCGAGAGCTGCTTGGCCCGGAACGGCTTCTCACCGATCGCGGAGACGGCCTCGCGCCGCTCGGCGGGCGAGAGGTCGGCAAGGTGCCGCGGGGGCAGCTTGGCGCCGCGGGGGGCGACGAACGTCAGTTCTCCAGGCGCGGGGGCCATGAGCAAAAACTCCTCATTGACGACGGCGGATGACCTCCGCAATCGCGGAGCCAGCGGCAGGACGAAGCCGGAACCCGGAGATCTCACAGGGGCACCCCCGCAGGCGCGGGGCCGGAAAAGGGCCCGCTGCACGGCAGCGAGCCCTTCCAGGGTACCTGGCCCGGCTCAGGAGCCGACGAAGACGACCATGAGGAGCCACACCACCGGCGCGGTCGGCAGGAGCGAGTCCAGCCGGTCCATGATGCCGCCGTGCCCCGGCAGCAGGGCGCCCATGTCCTTGATGCCGAGATCCCTCTTGATCATGGACTCGCCGAGGTCTCCCAGCGTGGCGCTGATGGCGACGGCGAGGCCGAGGAGCAGCCCCTCCCACCACGCACCCCCGTCGATCAGGAACTGCATGCACAGGGCGCCGGCGACCATCGCGAAGGCGACCGCCCCGAGCAGCCCCTCGCGCGTCTTGCCGGGGCTGATGCGCGGGGCCAGCTTCCGCTTGCCGAACTTCCAGCCCACCGCGTACGCACCCGTGTCGCTGACCACGGTCAGGATCAGGAAGGTGAGCACCCGCCACGCGCCGTCTCCGGCGGCGAGCATGAGGGCCACGAAAGTGGCCAGGAAGGGCACGTAGAAGGCCGCGAAGATGCCGGCCGTGACGTCCTTGAGGTAGTCGTCCGGCGACTCCGTCATCCGCCACACGAGGACGGCCAGGGCCGTGAAGGCCACGGCCACCCACGCGCCCTCGGCACCGCTGGCGTAACCGGCGATGACCATGGCGGCTCCGCCGACCGCGAGCGGCACCAGCGGGGCGCGGATCGCCTTGCGCTCGGCGAGGCGGGAGGTCAGCTCCCACAGCCCGACCACGACGGCGATCACGATCACGCCGAGGAAGACGGGCTTGTAGATGAACAGGGAGGCGAGGATGACCGCACCGAGGCCCACGCCGACCCCTATCGCCGCCCGCAGGTCACGGCCGGCGCTCTTCTTTCCTGCCTTCGGCGGCTCGGGGGAGGCAGGCACCGGGGCGGGGTCCTGGGGCCTGATGTCGGGCTCCTGTTCATCGCGGAACAGGGGGCCGCGAAGATGAGCGGCCCCCTGGTCACGGTCGTCCTGGTCTCCGCCTGAGGGGGGCACGATGGGCATGGGGCGAGTCTGCGCCGCGACGCCCGCCTCGTGCACAGGACCCGCCGAACGGGCCGCAGTGGACGGCCCCCGGTCGGTGGACCCCCGGTATCCGGCGCTCGGCGGGGTCCCCCAGGATGTCTCGTTCATCAGACCTCGAGGAGCTCGGCTTCCTTGTGCTTGAGCAGCTCGTCCACCTGCGCGACGTACTTCGCGGTGGTGTCGTCGAGCTCCTTCTCCGCGCGGCGCACGTCGTCCTCGCCGGACTCCTTGTCCTTGACGAGCTTGTCCAGGAGGTCCTTGGCCTTGCGGCGGACGGAGCGGATCGAGACCTTGGCGTCCTCGCCCTTGCCCCGGGCCACCTTGATGAACTCCCGGCGGCGCTCCTCCGTCAGCTCCGGGAAGGTCACCCGGATGATGTTGCCGTCGTTGCTCGGGTTGACACCGAGGTCGGAGTCGCGGATCGCCTGCTCGATGTTGCGCAGCGCGCTCTTGTCGAACGGGGTGACCACGGCCATGCGCGGCTCGGGCACCGAGAAGGACGCCAGCTGGTTGATGGGCGTCAGCGCACCGTAGTAGTCCGCCACGATCTTGTTGAACATCGCCGGGTGCGCACGCCCGGTGCGGATCGCCGCGAAGTCCTCCTTGGCGACCACAACGGCCTTGTCCATCTTCTCCTCGGCCTCGAGGAGGATCTCTTCGATCACCACTTGCTCCTGGTGTTATCAGTAAGCAGAGCCTCGCCCCTGCGCGCGTCTTCTCCTGCACGGTGTCCGACCGGCAGGCAGTTGTCCATCCCCGTGCCGAGGTCTTCCCACGGCACGGAGTTGCCGTCCGTAGCGGGCCTGGCCGCTACGGACGGGCTGTGCGGGTCGTCAGTCCCGCGTGCTCTGGTCGCTCACGAGCGTGCCGATCTTCTCACCCTTGACCGCGCGCCCGATGTTGCCCTCGGCGAGCAGCTCGAAGACCAGGATCGGCAGCTTGTTGTCCATGCACAGGCTGATGGCGGTGGCGTCGGCGACCTTCAGGCCCCGTGCGAGCACCTCGCTGTACTCGAGGGCGTCGAACTTCACCGCGTCGGGGTTCTTCTTCGGGTCGGAGTCGTAGATCCCGTCGACGCCGTTCTTGCCCATCAGGATCGCCTCGGCGTGGATCTCCAGGGCGCGCTGGGCGGCAGTGGTGTCGGTCGAGAAGTAGGGCATGCCCATGCCCGCGCCGAAGATCACGACGCGGCCCTTCTCCAGGTGGCGCACGGCGCGCAGCGGGATGAACGGCTCCGCGACCTGGCCCATGGTGATGCCGGTCTGGACGCGGGTCTCGATGCCTTCCTTGACCAGGAAGTCCTGGAGGGCGAGGGAGTTCATCACAGTGCCGAGCATGCCCATGTAGTCCGAGCGGGCCCGGTCCATGCCGCGCTGCTGCAGCTCCGCGCCGCGGAAGAAGTTGCCGCCGCCGATGACGACGGCGATCTCGTAGCCCTCGCGGACGACGGCCGCGATCTCACGGGCGATGGCGTGCACGACATCGGGGTCGACGCCGAGGCCGCCCCCGCCGGCGAACGCCTCGCCGGACAGTTTGAGCAAGAACCGGCGGCGTGGGCCGTGGTCAGCAATGGTGTCGTCGGCGGCCTGCCGGGCGTCCGCACCCTGATTCATTGGAGCTCTCCTCGTGCACATACGAAGAAGGCCATTGCCGGATGGGTCCTTTTCGGGTTCCCTGTGCGGCAATGGCCTCCTCGTCACATCAGCGGCCGACCGGTGAGGGATCGGCTGCGTACGACCCTAGCGGGTCGCAGGTCAATCGCTGCCCTGCTGACGGGCTCAGGCGCCGACGCGGATGCGCGCGAAGCGCTTCAGCGTGACACCGGCCTCGTCCAGGACCTTCTGGACGGACTTCTTGTTGTCCTTGGCGAACGCCTGGTCCAGCAGGACGTTCTCCTTGTAGAAGCCGGTGACGCGACCCTCGACGATCTTCGGCAGGGCGGCCTCGGGCTTGCCCTCCTCGCGAGCGGTGGCCTCGGCGACACGGCGCTCGTTCTCGACCGTCTCGGCCGGGATGTCCTCGCGGCTCAGGAACTTCGGCGAGAAGGCGGCGATGTGCTGCGCGACGTCCTTGGCGACCTCGGCGTTCGCCTGGTCCAGCTCGACGAGGACACCGACCTGCGGGGGCAGGTCCGCGGCGGTGCGGTGCATGTACGCGGAGACGTAAGCACCGGCGAACGCCGCGAAGCGGTCGACGACGATCTTCTCGCCGAGGGTGGCGTTGGCCTCGTCCACGAACGCCTGGACGGTCTTGCCGGCCTCGATCTCGGAGGCCATCAGGGCCTCGAGGTCGGCCGGGGCGGTCTTGGCGACGTGGGCGGCCAGGGCCTCGGCGACGGCCACGAACTTCTCGCCCTTGGCGACGAAGTCGGTCTCGCACTTGAGCTCGACGATGACACCCGAGGTGTTGTCGGCGGCGATGGAGGAGACGACCGCGCCGTTCTCGGTGGTGCGGCTCTCGCGCTTGGCCACACCCTTCAGGCCCTTGACGCGCACGATCTCGACGGCCTTCTCGAGGTTGCCCTCGGCCTCGTCCAGCGCCTTCTTGCAGTCCATCATGCCGGCGCCGGTGAGCTCACGGAGCTTCTTGACGTCAGCGGCGGTGAAGTTCGCCATGGTCTGTGAATCTCTCTCGAAAGTCGTGGGTGACTACGGTGCACGACGGGGGCGGCGCGTGTCGCGCCGTCCCCCGCCGTGATCTACCGACTGAGTTGTCAGGCCTGCTCGGCGTCCGCGGCCGGAGCCTCGGCAGCGGCCTCGGCCGGCTTCTCGGCCTCGGCGTCGGCCTTCTTCTCGCCCTCGAGCAGGTCGCGCTCCCACTCGGCGAGGGGCTCGCCGGCGGCCTTGTCGGCCTTCGCGTCACCGGTGGCGGCACCGGAGCGGGCGATGAGGCCCTCGGCGACGGCGTCGGCGATCACACGGGTGAGCAGCGTGACGGAGCGGATCGCGTCGTCGTTGCCCGGGATCTTGTAGTCGACCTCGTCGGGGTCGCAGTTGGTGTCGAGGATCGCGACGACCGGGATGCGGAGCTTGCGCGCCTCACCGACGGCGATGTGCTCCTTCTTGGTGTCCACGATCCAGACGGCGCTCGGCACCTTCTGCATCTCGCGGATACCGCCGAGGGTCTTCTCCAGCTTGGCCTTCTCGCGGGAGAGGACCAGGAGCTCCTTCTTGGTGAGGCCGGAGGCGGCCACGTCCTCGAAGTCGATGAGCTCGAGCTCCTTCAGGCGCTGCAGGCGCTTGTAGACGGTCGAGAAGTTGGTGAGCATGCCGCCCAGCCAGCGCTGGTTGACGTAGGGCATGCCGACGCGCGTCGCCTGCTCGGCGATGGCCTCCTGGGCCTGCTTCTTCGTACCGACGAACATGATGGAGCCGCCGTGCGCGACGGTCTCCTTGACGAACTCGTAGGCGCGGTCGATGTACGACAGCGACTGGAGCAGGTCGATGATGTAGATGCCGTTGCGCTCCGTGAAGATGAAACGCTTCATCTTCGGGTTCCAACGACGGGTCTGGTGACCGAAGTGGACGCCGCTCTCCAGCAGCTCCCGCATCGTGACGACGGCCATGGCCGCGCTCCTTGAAATACTCGGTTCCACGACGGCCGGGCGGCCGCCGCTCCTGACGCCCCGAGGTGCCTGCCGTGGACGATGCCCTTGCGAGAACCGTTCCGCGGACCGAGAGACACGGCCACCGGGCTGCCCGAAAGGGACTGACGCGCCGGTAGCGGGGCGTGCGAAGTCGATCCGGTGACCCGGATCGCCATGAGAAGTGTACGGGACCCGGGAAGGCGCGGGTGACGACGTTGTGCACAACCCGCGAGTAGTCCACAGATCTCCGTCAAGATCCCCGCGAACGGCCGGGCTCCGTCACCGTACGGGCATGACTCTCATCGGATCTTTCGCCCGACGCCTGCTCACCGCGGCAGGCGTAGTCACGCTGTGTGTTCTCGCGGGGGCAGTGGCCGGCGGTACGGCCGCGGGCGCCGGCGCCGCGAGGGCCGCTGCGCCCGCTCCCGCCCCCGAGGGCTCTGGCGCACAAGCCCCACCCGGGCCGCCCCCTGCGTCCACGGCCGCGGACCCCGAGCCGCCGGAGCCTCCCGGGACCGCCGGGGCTCGCGTACGACCCCGGCCGCCCGGGCCCGCGGGCGGCGCGGGACAGGGCGAGCGGGCCTGGCCTGTCGGCGGGGCTCGAGGGGGCAGGCCCCTGCTCGTACGGGCCTGGCGGCCGCCGCCGGTGCCCTGGGCCGCCGGGCACCGCGGGGTGGATATCGTCGCCCGCCCCGGTCAGCCGGTACGGGCGGCCGCGCCGGGCACCGTCTCCTTCGCGGGCACCGTCGCGGGGCGGGGCGTGGTGGCGGTGCAGCACCCGGGGACCGGCGAGCCGCCGCTGCGGACCACCTACGAGCCCGTACAGGCAGCAGTGAAGGAAGGCGACCGGGTGGCGGCGGGGCAGGTGATCGGCACGCTGCAGGCGGGGCCGTTCCACTGTCCCGGAGGCTGCCTTCACTGGGGGCTGCTACGCGGCAGGGTCTATCTCGATCCCCTGTCCCTGCTGCCGCCGTGGATGCTGCGCAGGCCGCCGTCCCGGCTCCTGCCGATGCAGGGCGGGCCCGGCGCGACGCTGGTCAGCCCCTGACCCCGCGCAGCGCCATGGACACGGCCGCCTCGATGATGCTGTCCGGCTCCTCGGCCGCGCCGAGCTCGATCCGGCGCACGGCGGCGTCGACCACGCCCTGGAGCAGCATGGCGGCCAGACGCGGCTGCTCGTGGCCCAGGGCGACGAGCGCCTCCACGACCATGGCGATGAGCCCGCCGTGTGCGGCCCGGATCTTCTCGCGCGCCCCCGCGTCCAGCTCCCCTGCGGAGATCGCGACCACCGCGCGGTGGCGGCGGTCGCCGACCAGGGCCAGCTGCCGGCGCACGTACGCCTCGATCTTCGCCTCGGGCGTGTCCGCGCCCTCCATGGCGGCTTCGACCTCCGCCGCCCACACGGGGAAGTCGACGGCACACAGCTCCTCGACCACGGCCGCCCGGGAGCGGAAGTACTCGTAGACCGAGGAGCGCGCCAGCCCGGTGCGCTCGGCCAGGGCGGGGAACGTCAAAGCCTCCGTGCCGCCCTCGGACAGCAGGGAACGGGCGGCGTCCAGCAGGGCGCCGCGCTGCATCGTCCGGTGCTCGGCCACCGAGGCCGCTCGAATCCTGGGCACGTCCCCACTTTACGGATTGCCGGGGGCCGGGACGACGCCGAGGGAGGATTCGCGCCCCATGCCGCCGCACGCCTCCCCATAAGGCCCCTGAGGCCCCGCCGGTCCGCCGGACCCGTAGCGCCTCGCCCGGCCTTGCCGGCCGCTCAGCGGCCGACGTCCGCCAGCTTGGCCCTCAGCTGGAGCACCGACTTCGTGTGGATCTGGCTGACTCTGCTCTCCGTGACGCCGAGCACGTGCCCGATCTCGGCGAGCGTCAGGCCCTCGTAGTAGTAGAGGGTGACCACGGTCTTCTCGCGCTCGGGGAGGGTGTTGATCGCGCGGGCGAGGAGGCGGCGCAGCTCGCGGTCCTCGGCGACCTCGACGGGGTCGTCGGCAGCGGTGTCCTCAAGGGTGTCCATCAGGCTCAGCCGCTCGCCGCCTTCGGCGCCCGCATGCAGGAGATCCTCCAGGGCGACCACGTTGGTCAGCGACAACTGGCTGAAAACCCCGTGCAGTTCCTCGATGGCGATGCCCATCTCGGCCGCGACCTCGGCCTCCGAGGGCGTGCGCCTCAGCTCGGCCTCCAGCGTGGCGTACGCGCGCTCGACCGCGCGCGCCTTCTGCCGCACGGAGCGGGGGATCCAGTCGAGCGCCCGCAGCTCGTCGATCATCGCGCCGCGGATCCGGGTGATGGCGTACGTCTCGAACTTGATCTCCCGGGCGGGGTCGAACTTCTCGATGGCGTCGATGAGTCCGAAGATCCCCGAGGAGACGAAGTCGGCCTGCTCGACGTTGGGCGGCAGGCCGACACTGACACGCCCCGCCACGTACTTCACCAGGGGCGAGTAGTGGAGGATCAACTGCTCCCGCAGCCGCTCGTCGCCCGAGGCCTTGTACGACCGCCACAGCTCATCGAGCGTCGAAGGTGCGGGAGGTCGCTCGGCGCCGCGCGCCGCGGGCGGCACCGCCGCGCGGTCCGAACCGGAGGTGTGCTGGGGCATTCGTCGTCTTGAGCCGTTCTGCTGTGACGTGGGTCGAGTGGTACGAATGGCTGGAATCCCGTGAGCGTAGCGTGACTGCTGCGTTGCGGTATGCGATGAGTCCTCTTCGTCGGTGTGCGGATCCCCTGCCGGAAGCGCCGTCAGGCGGCGCCGGGGGCCGGCGTCCGTCCGGGCCTCGCCGTATCGGCGGCCGCGGTCGTCCCCTTAACCTTTTCACCCGATCGCCCCAGGTCAAGAACCGCCTCGCCGCGCGGACGGGCGCCGTCCGGGGGGCTTGGAGGTGCCGGATGTTGACGGTGGGGCGGCCAACTGCCAGTGATCACCCCGGCGTTCCACGAAGCCCAGCGACTGCAGCTCGTACAGCCTGGCGAGCGCCTGTTCCCTGCTCAGGCCCGCGTTTCGCGCGATGAGCTTCTCGCCCCCGCCGCTTCCCCCGGGCACGGCCTCCAGCACGACGGCCGCCCCCGGAGCCAGGAGGTCGCGCGCGACGACGGGGCCGCGGCGCTCGGGGGCGAGCTCTCCGATGCCGCCGACCAGTTCGGCGATCTCGTCCGCATCGGTGACCAGGCTGGCGTCCTCGCGGAGCAGTTCGTGCACGCCCGCCGACAGGCCCGATGTGACGGGCCCGGGCACGCCCATCGTCAGGCGGCCCAGCAGTCGCGCGCGACGGGCCGTCACCAGGGAGCCGCTGCGGTACTCGGCCTCCACGACGACGGTTCCCCTCGTCAATGCGGCGATGACGCGGTTGCGCAGGACGAAGCGGCTGCGCGTGGGGTGCCCGCCCGGGGGCAACTCGGCCAGCACCAGACCGCGTTCCACGATCCGGTCGATCAGGTCCGCGTGGCCGCGCGGGTAGGGCACGTCGACCCCGCAGGCGAGCACGGCGACGGTGGCCCCGCCCGCGGCGAGCGCTCCCCTGTGGGCCGCGCCGTCGACGCCGTACGCGGCGCCGGAGACGACGACCCAGCCGCGGCGGGCCAGCCCGGTGCCGAGCAGGGAGGCGACGTGCGCGCCGTAGTCGGTGCAGGCGCGGGCCCCGACCACGGCGACGGAGCGCAGCGCCCACAGCCTCAGGTCGGCCCCGCCGCGGACCCAGAGGCCGAGCGGGCGGGCGTCGCCGAGGTCGTCCAGCTGCCGGGGCCATTCCCTGTCGCCGGGGCAGAGGAAGCGGCCGCCGAGCCCGGCGACGGTGTCGAGGTCGCGGTGCGGGTCGAGGGTGGCGGCGCGCTCCCGGCACCCGGCGAGCCGCTCGCGGCCGGCCCCCTGCGGTGCCGGGCCCGCTCCCGTGAGCCCTCGCACCAGCGCCACGGCGCCCATTTCCCGCAGCCACCGCCCCACGCGCTCGTCCCCGGGCTCGGTCAGCCGGGTGAGGGCGGCACGGGCCAGCCGCTCCTCGGGGGCGGCAGCCGTCACGAAGGGCCTCCCGCCACGACCGCGCCGCGGTGGACGCCCGTGCGCAGTTCGAGCGCGCAGTTGACGTCCGAGGTGTCGGGGAGGTCGTGACCGGCGAGGTCCGCGACCGTCCAGGCGACGCGCAGCACGCGGTCGAGGCCACGTGCCGTCAGCATGCCGCGCTCCATGTCGCGTTCGGCCTCGTCGAGGGCGCCGGGGGCGACGCGCCAGCGCGTCCGCAGTTCGTGGCCGGGGACTTCGCTGTTGGTCCGCCACGGGGTGTCCGCGAGGCGGGCTGCGGCCCGCTCCCGGGCGGCACGGACCCTGTCGGCCACCTGGGCTGTCGTCTCCGCCCCCGCTCCGATCCCCGTCAGCTCGGAGCGGGCCACCGCTTCGACCGTCACCCGCAGGTCCACCCGGTCCAGGAGGGGGCCGGACAGCCGTGCGCGGTAGCGCCTGATGGCCTGTGGAGTGCAGTCGCAGCCTTCCCCCAGCATGCCGTGCCGCCCGCAGGGACAGGGGTTGGCGGCAAGGACGAGGAGGAACCGTGCGGGCAGTCGCAGGACCCCGCCGGAGCGGGCCACGATGACGTGGCCCGACTCCAGCGGCTGCCTCAGGGCGTCCAGTGCCCGCCCGGAGAACTCGGGCGCCTCGTCCATGAAAAGCACGCCGCGGTGGGCCAGGGAGACCGCTCCGGGGCGCGGCAGCCCGCTGCCGCCACCGACGAGCGAGGGCATGGACGCCGAGTGGTGCGGAGCGCAGTACGGTGCCCGGTCGAGGAGGGGCTGCCCCGCGGGAAGCGTGCCCGCTACGGAATGCACCGCGGTGACCTCGAGGGACTCCTGGGCCGTGAGCGGCGGAAGGAGGCCCGGCAGCCGCTCCGCGAGCATGGTCTTGCCCGCTCCGGGCGGGCCCTGGAGGAGGAGGTGGTGCCGCCCGGCAGCGGCCACTTCGAGGGCCGTCCGTGCCCTGGCCTGCCCGGCGACCTCGGCGAGGTCGGGCCGGCGCTCCCCGTGCAGGACCCCCGTGCCCAGCCCCGCGCCGGGCACCGAGAGCCCGGCGAGCATCGGATCCGGGCTGCCTTCCTGCAGCGGCTCCTCCTCGGGCACGGGCTCGTCCGCCAGGACCGCGATCAGCTGGCGCAGGCTGCGGATGCCGAGGACGGAGACGCCGGGCACGAGGGAGGCCTCGGCGGCCGTGCGCTCGGGGACGACCACCTGCCGGTAGCCCGCGTCGGCCGCGGCCAGGACCGCCGGCAGCACGCCCTGTACCGGGCGGACGCGGCCGTCGAGACCGAGCTCCCCGATGAGCACGAGGTCGGCGATCTCCCGGGGGTCGAGGCGCTCCGAGGCGGCCAGGACGGCACAGGCGACGGCCAGGTCGAAACCGCTGCCGCCCTTGGGTACGGCGGCGGGGCTCAGGCCCACGGTCAGCTTCTTCTGCGGCCATTCGGCGCCGGAGTTCACGACGGCCGCGCGGACGCGGTCCTTGCTTTCCACGAGGCTCTTGTCGGGCAGTCCGACGAGGGTGAAGGCGGCGACTCCGGGCTCCAGGTCCGCCTGGACCTCGACCACCACTCCCTCGACACCGACCAGCGCCACCGAGCACGTACGGGCGAAGCCCATCACGCCACCCCCTTGGCGTGCTCCACGGCGGGGGCTCCCCGGTCGGGGACGATCACGCCCACCAGGTCGATCCGCACGCCGCCCGCGGGCGGACCGCCGTGCCGGGCGAGCCACCGGTCGGCGAGGCGGCGCAGCCGCTCGGCCTTCGCCGGGGTGACGGCGGCCATCGGATGCTCGTACACGCCGGTGCGGCGGGTCTTGACCTCGCACACCACCAGGGTGTCGGACTCCATGGCCACGATGTCGATCTCGCCCTCGCGGCATCTCCAGTTCCGTTCGAGGACGACCATGCCGGCTTGGGCCAGCCGGCGGACGGCGAGATTCTCGCCGTAGCGACCGAGTGCTTCTCGGGCGTTCACGGGCACCACCTCCGGCGCCCACCGTGCCGCCGGCACCCGACATCATTGGATCTTGGTGGATAACCCGTCGGTTGTGGAGAACTCAGCCACCCGGAAGGTCGAGGTCGGTCTTGTTCAGCTCCTCGATGTTCACGTCCTTGAACGTGAGCACCCGGACCTGTTTCACGAACCGGGCCGGGCGGTACATGTCCCAGACCCAGGCGTCGGCCATCGAGACCTCGAAGAAAACCTCGCCCTGTACGGAGTGCACCTGCATCTCGTAGTCATTGGTGAGGTAGAAGCGACGCTCGGTCTCGATCACGTATTTGAACAGACCGACGACATCGCGGTACTCCCGGTAGAGCTTCAGCTCCATCTCGGTCTCGTACTTCTCGAGGTCCTCGGCGCTCATGGCATGTTCCCCTTCAGCCGTGCGTCCCCCCATTGTGCGTCAGGCACGCTCCGTCTCCAGGAGCACCGGCGTACGCGGGGGTCCCTCGTCGAGCAGCGTACGCAGCAGCCCGGCGAGCCTGGTCGGATACACCGTCTCACGGGTCGCGAGAAGTTCCTCGCAGGTCCACCAGCGCAGCCCCGTGACGCTGCGCCGCTCCAGTTCCGTCCCGCCGCCGGTCCACTTCCCCGGCTGCGCGGTGCGGGCGAGGAAGTACCGCTCGTCCTGGTCCCAGCGGCGGCCGTCGAAGGGGAAGGAGCAAGTGCGGCGCCACAGGACGGGGCCCAGGTCGATCTCTGTGATCCCGGTCTCCTCGGCCAGCTCGCGGCGTGCCGCCTGCTCCCAGCTCTCGGCGCCCTCCAGGCCACCGCCCGGGGTGAACCACCAGGTCGTCGTCGGGTCGCCCGGTTCGTAACCGTGCATCAGCAGGATGCGTTCGTCCGGGTCGAGCAGCACGACCCGTGCCGCCCTGCGGAGCTCGCCGGGGGGCGCCTCCCCCGACGTGCGGGCGGGGCCTTCCTCAGCCATGGACGGGCACCTCCTCCCTGCGCCTCGGCGTGACGAAACGCGCCACAGGCCCGTACGCCGCGCCGCCCAGGATGAGCACCGCGCCGACGACCACGGCTGCCAGCACCAGGGGCAGCGGGCCGGGCTGCGAGGTACCGCCCGGGAGGGCGGCGAAAGACTCGGGTCTGTCCATCATGCCCCAGCCGCCCATGGGCCAGGCAGTGGCGTCCACGCGCGCTGTGACCGCGCCGCGCGGCACGGTGCCGTGGGAGGCGTCGGTGAGGTGCCCGCGGGAGTCCACGGAGTCATTGCGGTGATCGCCGAGCAGGAAGAGCTGCCCCTCGGGGACGGTGGCGGAGAAGCCGGTGGGCGACGCCGGGCCCTCGGCCTGCAGATACGGTTCCTCGATGGGCTTGCCGCCGACCGTGAGGCGCCCCTTGCCGTCGCAGCACGCCACGGTGTCGCCGCCCGTACCGACGACCCGCTTGATCATCGGGGCGTCGCCCCAGACCTTGTCCTTGAAGACGACGATGTCGCCGCGCCGCACGTCGCCACCGTCGATGCGCTGGGCAAGGACCCGGTCACCCCGGCCGATGGTCGGCGCCATCGAGTTGGTGGGGACGGTGTAGGGCTGGTAGAGCAGGGCACCCCAGACGAAACCTCCGAGGAAGAGCACACAGCCGACGGCCACGGCCAGCCCGGACAGCATCCTGCCCGCGCGGCCGTGGCCGTCGTCCGTACGTCCTGCTCCGCTCATCCCATGCTCCCGCCCCGCGTAGAAGATCGGTCTCCGCATGCCCAGGGGCACGGGAACCGCACACTACCGGGCGGTATGCGGGCGAGTCAGCCCTTCGGGAGGCTCTGCCGGTCAGCCCCTGCGGGCGCTCCGGCGGGTGAGGCCCTCGGTGCCGCTGCGGGCGGTGAGCCGGCGCCGGCGCCACAGGACGAGCGGCACAGCTCCGGCGAGCCCGAGCGCGGAGGGCGCGGCTGCGGCAGCGGCGCTCAGTCCGGCCTGGTCGAAGGTGCCGGGAACGCCCAGGAAGGACCAGCGGTTGATCGGCCAGGCGACCACGAAGGCGCGGCCCACGACGTCGGGCACGGGGACGAAGCCGTGGTCCTGGTTCGGGTGGTAGCGCGAGTCCAGGGAGTTCTGACGGTGGTCGCCCATCACCCAGAGCTTGCCCTTGGGCACCTTGATCGGCCCGAAGGGCTGGTCGTCGCAAGGGGTGTTGTCGGGGAAGAGGTAGTCCTTCTCCGACAGGGCCTTGCCGTTGACCTTGACCGGGCCGCCCTTCTGGCATTCCACGGTGTCCCCGCCGACCGCGATGACCCGCTTGATGAGGTCCTTCTCCTCGGCCGAGGGCATGAGGCCGATGAAGCTGAGGACCTTCTGCACGCCGCCGCCCAGCGGGCCCGGCTGAGGCGTCTGGGTCTCGTCCCCGAGCCAGTTGTCCGGGTCGTGGAAGACCACGACCTCGCCGCGCTCGGGCTCGGCACCGAACCACGGGGTGAGCTTGTCGACCAGCACGCGGTCACCGCGCTGGAGGGTGTTCTGCATGGAGTCCGACGGGATCGAGAACGCCTGCACCAGGAACGTCTTGATCAGCAGGGCGAGGACCAGAGCGATGCCGATCAGTATCGGCAGCTCCTTCCAGAAGGACCGCTGCTTCTTGGGCGCCGCTCCGCGCGGGCCCTCCTCGTCCGCGTCCGTCTCCGGGCTCACGTCTTCGCCGTCCGTCCGCGCCCGTCCGCCCGCAGCCTCCTGGGATGCCTGGGACATGGCCTCCGCCGGCACGCCCGCCCCTGGCGACCCGTCAGCCTCCCCGGGCCGCTTCTCGGGCTCTTCGTGACCGGACCGTGCGCCGACCGCCAAGTCCCCCACATCCACTCCTCTCGCTCCGCTCTCCACGCTGCGGGCCGCCGTACACACGATGCAGGCCCACCACTCCCATAACGAGCGGGAGTTCCGCAGGGGTCGGGAGTTGGATCAATCCTTGCTGATCCATGAAGGACACACTATGCGCCGAACCGCCTGCTCGCGCCTCCGCCGGCGGCGCGTCACCGACCGTTGCGAAAGTGTCTCTTTCGGACAGCTGCCGCCAGTGGCCCAGCGGCCACGCGATCACGACCGCACGGCCGACGACCAGCTCCTGCGGCACGGTGCCCTGTCCGGGGTCCTCCAGGTGGAAGCGGGAATCAGCCGAGTTGGAACGGTGGTCGCCCATGACGAAGTAGCGGTCCCGGGGCACCCGCACCGTGAAGTCGAGCTTCGAGGGAGCGTTGTCGGGGTGCAGGTAGGGCTCGTCGAGCGGCGTTCCGTTGACCGTGATTTTGCCGTTCTTGTCGCAGCACTTGACCGTGTCTCCGCCGACACCGATCACGCGCTTGATCAGATCCTGCTCGTTCGCGGACGGAAGCAGACCGATGAAGGTCAGCAGTTGTTTGACCTGTTTGACGCCCACCGGGTCGGGCCCGCCCGTCAGCTGCTCCCCGTCCAGCCAGCCGCCGGGGTCCTTGAAGACGATGACGTCACCGCGCTGCGGGCGGGAGCCGAACCAGGGAGTCAGCTTGTCCACCAGGACGCGGTCACCGATCCGGATGGTCTGCTCCATAGAGCCGGAGGGGATGACGAACGCCTGCACCAGGAACGTCTTGAACACCAACGCGATCAGGAGCGCGACCGCTATGAGGATCGGCACCTCCTTGACCGCGGAACGGCGCCGGCGCCGCTTGACCCGCCGCGCCGCCTTCCGCCGCGCCGCGCGGCCGCCCGTGGCCGCGCCCGCCCCCACCACTTCCGCATCCGCCGGGTCCGCGGAGCCCGGCAGCGTACGCCCCCTGCTACCCACCCGGCCTCCCGCTCCGTGCGGCGGGCTTCCCCGTGTGCCCGGCGGCCGCTTCAGCGTCCGGCACGCGCGCGTAGACGACAGGACGCTTCAGTGCGGTCATCCGTCCGAACGGCCAGCCGATCCAGTCGGCCCGCCCGACGACCCTGCTCACCGGCACCATGCCGCCGCCGGGCTCCCCCAGGTGGTCGCGGGAGTCGCGGGAGTCGCCCCGGTGGTCGCCCATCACCCACAGCTTGCCCTTGGGGACCACGACGTCGAAGGGCACCTGCGAGGGCGCGTCGCCCGGGTAGAGAAAGCTCTCGTCCACCGGCCGACCGTTGATCTGCATCCGGCCGCGCGCGTCGCAGCAGATGACCCTGTCACCGCCGACGCCCACCACGCGCTTGATGTAAACGGTCGCCGCGGGACTCATGAGGCCGACGGACGAGGCGCCCTTGCGGATCAGTGCCGCCGCCGGGTTCTCGGCCGGCACGTCGTGAACGAAGGAGTCCGTGCCGTCGAAGACCACCACGTCGCCCCGCTGCGGCTCGTCCCCGAAGCTGTAGGCCAGCTTGTTGACGAGCACCCGGTCACCCACCCGCAGCGTGTTCTCCATCGACCCGCTGGGGATCAGGAAGGGCTGCACCACATAGCTGCTGAGCAGCAGCAGGAAGACCAGGCAGAGCGTCAGCAGCACTCCCGCACGGCGCAGCGTGCCGCCGCCCCGCAGCCACTCCCGGGCGGCCTTCGCCCAACCGGCCGGGGAAGCGGGAAAACGCGAGGAGCGCGACCCCTGCTCCGCGCCCTCTGCGGGGCGGGGAGAGCGGTCGCGCTCCGAAAGCTGTACGTCGGTGTCCATCGAGCCGAAAGCCTATCCGGCCAGGCGCGGACTCCGGACAGAAGCTCAGTTGTCGCGCTTCTCCTTGATCTTCGCGGCCTTGCCGCGGAGCTCACGGAGGTAGTACAGCTTGGCGCGACGGACGTCACCGCGGGTGACGAGCTCGACCTTCTCGAAGATCGGGCTGTGCACCGGGAAGGTGCGCTCGACGCCGACGGAGAACGAGACCTTGCGGACCGTGAAGGTCTCGCTGATGCCCGCGCCCTGGCGGCGGATGACGACACCCTTGAACTGCTGGATGCGGGAGCGGTTGCCCTCGATGACGCGGACGTGGACATTCACGGTGTCGCCGGGGCGGAAGGCCGGGACGTCGGTGCGCAGCGATGCGGCGTTGACGTTGTCGAGCAGGGAGGACATGTTCGTCTGCTTCCTCGCCGATGCCACAGGTCATCAGCGGAATTCGTACTGAAGTGGGGATGGTGCCGGAACACCGGGCGAACGTCGTTCCCCCTGTGGCAGGGGCGCGCGCCGGGCGCAAGGCAACGGCTTATTCTTCCACGTCCGGGGCCACTCGCCCAAATCGGCCGTCGGGGCCGGGGCCCCAGCCCAGGATCGAGAGGATCTCGCGGTCCTTCTTGTCGAAGGCGGCGGGGTCCGCGCGCTCGATCAGATCGGGGCGGTTGCGCACCGTGCGCCGGAAGGCCTCGTCGCGGCGCCACCGCGCGATCTTGCCGTGGTGGCCGCTGAGCAGGACGTCGGGGATGCCGCGTCCGCGCCACTCCGGGGGCTTGGTGTACACGGGGCCCTCGAGGAGGTCGGCCATGGCGCCCGGGGCGAAGGAGTCGTCGCGGTGCGACTCGGCGTTGCCGAGCACGCCGGGGAGCAGCCGGGCGATGGCCTCGACCATGACGAGGACGGGCGCCTCACCGCCGGCCAGCACGTAGTCGCCGATGGACACCTCGCGGACGTCGAGGCGGTCGCCGTACTCCTCGATGACCCGGCGGTCGATGCCCTCGTAGCGGGCGGGGGTGAAGACCAGCCACGGCTTCTCGGAGAGCTCGACCGCGAGCTCCTGGGTGAAGGGACGGCCGCTGGGCGTCGGGACGACGATGACGGGCCGCCCCTCGCCCGACTCGATGATCGAGTCGAGGGCCTCGCCCCAGGGCTCCGGTTTCATGACCATGCCCGGGCCGCCGCCGTAGGGGGTGTCGTCGACCGTGTTGTGCTTGTCGTGCGCCCACGCGCGCAGGTCGTGCACGCGGACGTCGAGCTGGCCCCGTGCCCGCGCCTTGCCGACCAGCGAGACGTTCAGGGGCTCGAGGTACTCGGGGAAGATCGTGACGACGTCGAGGCGCATCAGGCGTCGCCCCGCTCGGAGCCGCTCTCGGAGGCGTTGCCAGAGGCATTCCCGGAGGCGTCCGCGCTGCCGTTCCCGGAGCCGCTCGCGGAGGCGTCGGCGGAGCCCTGCCCGGCCTCGTGCGCCGCCTCACGCCCGGCTTCGGCCCCCGCCTCACGCGCGCCGGCGATCTCCGCCTCGTCGGCGTCGATCAGGCCCCGCGGCGGGTCGATGAGGGCGCGCTGCTCGTCGAGGTCGATCTCCGTGACGATCTCGGAGACGAAGGGGATCATCACTTCGGTCCCGTCGGGCCGCTCCACGATGAACAGGTCCTGCGAGGGCAGGTGGGAGATCTCGGTGATCCGGCCGACGACGGTGCCGCCGACCGTGACGACCTCCAGGTCCATCAACTGGTGGTCGTAGAACTCCTCCGGGTCCTCCGGGGTCTCCTCCGGGTCCACCTCGGCGATGAGGAGGGTGTTACGGAGCGCCTCGGCGGCCGTGCGGTCACCCACGCCCGCGAAGCGCAGCAGGAGCCGACCGCTGTGCACGCGCCCGGACTCGATGGTCAGCGGCCCCGCAGCGGCGGGGTCCGTGCCCAGGACGGCGCCGGGGCCGAGCCGGAGCTCGGGCTCGTCCGTGCGCACCTCAACCGTGACCTCGCCCCGGATGCCGTGGGCGCGGCCGATCCTGCCGACTACGAGCTGCATGTTTCCTTCTCTGCTCTCCGTACGCGACAACGGGCCGGGAAGGGCCCAAGCCCTTCCCGGCCCGTGCCGGTGCTCAACCGCTTCTCAGCGGACCTGATCCACGTCGACGAGGTCGACGCGGATACCACGGCCGCCGATGGCGCCCACGACGGTGCGCAGGGCACGCGCGGTGCGGCCGTTACGGCCGATCACCTTGCCGAGGTCGTCCGGGTGAACCCGGACCTCCAGCACGCGCCCACGGCGCAGGTTGCGCGAAGCGACCTGCACCTCGTCGGGGTTGTCGACGATGCCCTTCACGAGGTGCTCAAGGGCCTCCTCGAGCATCCTCAGGCCTCGGTCGACTCAGCGGACTCGGCCTCAGCGGCCTCGTCCTTCTTCTCCGACTTCTTCGCCTTCGGGGTGATGGCCTCACCCTTCGTCTCGCCCGCGGCGCTCACGACGGCGTCGAAGAGACCGCTGTGGTCCTTCTTCGGCTCGGCGACGAGCATCGGGGCCGGAGCCGGCAGGCCCTTGAACTTCTGCCAGTCGCCGGTGACCTTGAGGATGGCCATGACGGGCTCGGTCGGCTGCGCGCCGACACCCAGCCAGTACTGGACACGCTCGGAGTCGACCTCGATGCGCGAGGGGTTCTGCACCGGGTGGTACAGACCGATCTCCTCGATGGCCCGGCCGTCACGGCGGGTGCGGGAGTCGGCGATGACGATGCGGTAGTGAGGCGAACGGATCTTGCCCAGACGCTTCAGCTTGATCTTGACTGCCACGGGAGTGGTGTCTCCTGGTCTTGACGTGGTTGGGCACAACGAGATGCCACGTGGGGTTGCGGTACTCGGATGCCCGATGGACGCGCCAGCCGGAGGAGAGAGGGGTCCTATGCGACTGTCGAGTACAGCGTCCCATTGTGCCACACCCCTCCAGGTCAGCCGACCGTGACCGCCTCCGGAATGCGGAAGGGCTGCCCGCAGCCGCCGCACATGATCGGCGCCTGGGCCAGCACGGAGGGCACGACGCGCACGTTCCGGCCGCAGTCGCACACCGCCTTGACCCGCACCCCGCCGCCGGACGAGCCGTGCCGCGCCGCCGGCCCGCGGAACGTCCGCGAGGTGTCGGCGGTGGTGGCGACCGTGTGCGCCTTGAGGGCGCGCTGCAGTCTGTCGATGGTGGGGCGGTAGCGCTTGCGCGCCTCCGGGTTGAGCACGACCAGGGAGAAGCCGCTGCTGGGATGCGGATCCTCGCTGTGGTCGAGTCCGAGCTCCTCGGCGATCGCCAGGAACCGGCGATTGTGGTAGCGGCCCGCGCGGGAAGTGTCACGGACACCGCGGGCGGCCGCGATGCCGTGCACTGCCTCGTGCAGCAGCCGTTCGAAGGAGAGCTCGGCGCCGCATGCGGACGACGACTCCCCGATCAGCGATTCGGGCGCGGCTAGATCCGGCAGCTCGGGGTGGTGCCGCTGAATGTCGGCCCACGCCTGCGCCAGCTCTGCGGCGAGAACAGGTGGTGTCGTGCTCACGTCGTGACAACGAGCAGGGACGGCCCGGTGTTCCGATACCGGGCCATCCCAAATAATTTGCACGTACCAGTCAGTTTCACGCTCATGCGTCGCGACGAGGGCGGGTGCGCAGATCTATGGAGAAGCCGCGCACCCGTTCGCAACCCGGGACGTACTGACTCACCAGTAAGCGCGCACCGGGGGGCGTGCGCCCCTACGAACAGCGGGGCGCCCGAAGGCGCCCCGCGGAGCGTGAACCACTGCGCACCGGCAGGGCTCTCCGCCCCCCTGTGCAGCCTGGGGCAGGGCCCTAGGCGCGCGGCACCTAGTAGGCGCGCGCGACGATCGCGATCGTGCCCGGGGCGTCGTCCGCCTCCGGCACGGAGCCGTCCTCGCCCACGAGGCAGCGCACGGTCACGGCCTGCTCGGCCAGCTTGGCCTCGCCCTCCGGGCCGAGGTCGGCCCAGCGGATCCGCGCCCAGCCGCCGGCGACGGCGGCCTCGGCGGCTTCCTCGATGGTCTTCACGTCGGCCGTACGAGCCTCACGGCGCTCGCGCGACTGGCTCAGCAGCAGCGCCTGGTCCTCCTCGAGGACCTTCGGCAGGAGTGCAACGAGCTCCTCGAGACGGACCGGCTCCTTGCCGCCCGGGATGCGGCGGGCCAGCATCGCGGTGCCGTTCTCCAGGTCGCGCGGGCCGACCTCGATGCGCACCGGGACGCCCTTGAGCTCCCAGTCCACGGCGCGGCGGCCGAACGGCGTGTCGGTGCGGTCGTCGACCTGCACCCGGATCCCGGCGGCCTTCAGCTGGTCGCCGATCTCGCGCACCTTGGCGATGACGGCGTCGTCGCCCTTGATCGCGAGGACGACGGCCTGGACCGGCGCCAGGCGCGGCGGCACGCGCAGGCCGTTGTCGTCACCGTGCGACATGATCAGACCGCCCACCATGCGGGTGGAGACGCCCCAGGACGTCTGCCACACCAGCTCCTGGTGGCCGTCCTTGGACAGGTACGAGGTGTTGAAGGCCTTGGCGAAGTTCTGGCCCAGCTCGTGGCTGGTACCCAGCTGCAGCGCCTTGCCGTCGCCCATCATGCCCTCGAGGGTGAGGGTGTTGATCGCGCCCGCGAAGCGCTCCTTGGCCGTCTTGCGGCCCAGGACGACGTCGATGCCCAGGACGTTGACCATGAAGTCGTAGTAGACGTCGCGGTGGATGCGGGCGGCGTAGTCACGCGCGTCCTCGTAGGTGGCGTGCGCCGTGTGGCCCTCCTGCCAGAGGAACTCGCTCGTGCGCAGGAAGACGCGCGGGCGCATCTCCCAACGGACCACGTTGGCCCACTGGTTGATCAGCAGGGGCAGGTCGCGGTAGCTCTGCACCCACTTGGAGAAGTACTCGTTGATGATCGTCTCGGAGGTGGGCCGGACGACGACCGGCTCCTCCAGCTCCTTGCCGCCGCCGTGCGTGACGACCGCGAGCTCGGGGGCGAAGCCCTCGACGTGCTCGGCCTCGCGCGTCAGGTACGACTGCGGGATGAAGAGGGGGAAGTACGCGTTGGAGGCGCCCGCGTCCTTGATGCGCGCGTCCATCTCCTGCTGCATGCGCTCCCAGAGCCCGTACCCGTACGGTCGGATGACCATGGTGCCGCGCACCGGGCCATTGTCGGCCAGCTCGGCCTTGTTGATCAAGTCCTGGTACCAGCGCGGGAAGTCGTCCGCCTGGGGGGTGAGAATGGGAGCCTTTGCCATGGTGCGAATGGTACGGGGCCGATCCGTCGGAGCGTGAATCCGCTCCCCTCGCCCCCGCCCCGTGCCCCTCGCACGCCGCCCCCGGCGGCTGTGCGCCCCCGTACGGCGCCCGTGCGGATGCGCCCGGCACATGCCATCGTGGGCGTACGGGAACGCGCCGGCGTCATCCCCTGGACTCGGGAACCGATGCGCAGTTCCCTGGCACAAGGGGGGCTTTCTCGGCAGTGCGCACGGCAGTACACGGGGGGCGGTGGATCGGGCATGCACACGTCTCTCGGCGGATTGGGGCGCTTTCCATGACACCTACGCTCGTACGGCGGCACCGGCCGTCCTCTTCGTCGCCCGAGTCACGGGCCCGCGACTGGGCGGAAATCCAGGAACGGATGCTGGTGCCGCTCTACGAAGCGGTGTACGAACGCCTGGAGGTCGGCTCCGGCACCAGGCTGCTCAGCCTGGGCTGCGGCTCCGGCCTGGCCCTGCTCATGGCGGCGTGGCGCGGCGCCGCGGTCTCCGGTGTGGACCCCGACGGGCGCCGGCTCGCCCTCGCCCGCGAGCGGCTGCTGCCCGAGGGGGGCGGCGCCGCGCGCCTGGGGCACGGGGCCCCGGAGAGCGTCATGGACGACGGAGCCCCTGCCTTCAACCTCGTCACCGCCTTCGACCCGCTGTACTGCGCGGGCGGCAGTGCGCAAGGCATGGCCACGGCGCTGGCCCGGGCCGCCTCGTGCGCGGCGCGGGGCGCCCCCGTGGTGCTGGCGGGCTGGGGCCCTCAGGAGCGCTGTGCGGCGTCAGGGGCGCTTCGAGTTGCGGCCCGGCTTGCGGACCCCATGTGCGCGCCGGCGCGCTGGCGGCCCTGCGGCCGCGACGACCTGGAGAACCTGGCCCAGCAGGCCGGGCTCCGCCCGGACGGCTCGGGCCGGGTGGCCTGCCCCTATGGCTATGCCGACATGAGCAGCGCGGTACGCGGCATGCTCTCCACCGGCGCCTTCGACGCGGCCGTGCGCGCCACCGACGAGGAGCAGGTCGTCAAGGAGCTCTCCGAGGCGCTCCACCCCTATCTGCGCCGCGACGGCACCGTATGGATGCCCAATGTCTTCCGTTATCTGATAGCCCGCGCCTAGCGCAGCGCGCATGCGACAGCCCCCGCGGCCTGCCCGGCCGCGGGGGCTGTGTCGTACTGCGGGGCGAGCACCGTGGGGCGCGCCGCACGGGGCCCGCGAAGGCCCGCACGGGGCCCCGCGGGGCTCAGCCCATGAACTTCTTGAACTCGTCCGGCAGTTCGAAGTCCTTAGCGTCCTGGCCGGCGGGCAGGCCCAGGGCGCCCCCCGCCTGCTGCTCGCGGCGCGCGGCCGCGGCCTGCTCCTCGGCCTTGCGCTTCATCGGGTTGCCGCTCTGGCGCTTGCCCTTGGCCTGCTTCTGCTGCTTCTTCTTGCGGCCGGCGCCGCCGCCCATGCCCGGCAGGCCCGGCATCCCCGGCATGCCGCCGCCCTGCGCCATGCGCGACATCATCTTGCGGGCGTCGAAGAAGCGCTCCACCAGGTTCTTGACGGCGCTGACGTCCACGCCCGAACCCTTGGCGATACGGGCCCGGCGCGAGCCGTTGATGATCGTCGGGTCCTGGCGCTCGGCCGGGGTCATCGACTTGATGATCGCGGCGGTGCGGTCGACGTCGCGCTCGTCCAGGTTGTTGATCTGGTCCTTGATCTGCCCCATGCCCGGCAGCATGCCGAGGAGCTTGCTGATGGAGCCCATCTTGCGGACCTGCTCCATCTGCGACAGGAAGTCGTCGAGCGTGAACTCCTTGGGGCCCTTCGCCAGCTTGGCCGCCATCTTCTCGGCCTCGTCCTGGCTGAAGGTCTGCTCGGCCTTCTCGATCAGGCTGAGCATGTCGCCCATGCCCAGGATGCGGGACGCCATGCGGTCCGGGTGGAACGCGTCGAAGTCGTCCAGCTTCTCGCCGTTGGAGGCGAACATGATCTGCTTGCCGGTCACGTGCGCGACCGACAGGGCGGCACCACCGCGGGCGTCGCCGTCGAGCTTGGAGAGCACCACGCCGTCGAAGCCGACGCCGTCGCGGAAGGCCTCGGCGGTGTTGACCGCGTCCTGACCGATCATGGCGTCCAGGACGAAGAGGATCTCGTCCGGGGAGACGGCGTCACGGATGTCGGCGGCCTGCTGCATCATCTCGGCGTCGATACCGAGGCGACCGGCGGTGTCGACGATGACGATGTCGTACTGCTTGGTGCGGGCGAACTCGATCGAGTCCTTGGCGACCTGGACGGGGTCGCCCACGCCGTTGCCCGGCTGCGGGGCATACACGCCGACGCCGGCGCGCTCGGCGACGACGCTGAGCTGGTTTACGGCGTTGGGGCGCTGGAGGTCGCAGGCGACGAGCAGCGGGCTGTGGCCCTGGGCCTTCAGCCAGCGGCCGAGCTTGCCGGCGAGCGTCGTCTTACCGGCACCCTGGAGACCGGCGAGCATGATGACGGTCGGCGCGGTCTTGGCGAAGCGCAGGCGCCGGGTCTCGCCGCCGAGGATGCCGATGAGCTCCTCGTTGACGATCTTGATGACCTGCTGGGCGGGGTTGAGGGCCTGCGAGACCTCGGCGCCGAGCGCCCGCTCCTTGACCTGCTTGATGAACGAACGGACGGCCGGCAGGGCCACGTCCGCCTCGAGCAGGGCGATACGGATCTCGCGCGCGGTGGCGTCGATGTCCGCCTCGGAGAGGCGGCCCTTGCCCCGGAGGTTCTTGAAAGTCGCTGCGAGGCGGTCGGAGAGGGTATCGAACACGGTGGTCGCGGATCCTTCTTGTTGAGTGTCAAGTCGGCGGCTGACCCCCAAGGGTATCCGCACCCTCCCGGTCCGGTCAGCCGCCCAGCGCCTCCTCCATCCCGCGGGCGATCGCGGAGGCCGCACGGGGCGTGAGCGCGGCGCCGTCCGGGCCGGTCACGTAGAACGCGTCCACCGCACTCGCCCCGAGCGTGCTCACGCGGGCGCTGCGCACCCACACTCCCGCCTCGTCCAGGGCTCGGCCGATGCGGTGGAGGAGGCCGGGTTCGTCCTGGGCGCGCACTTCCAGGACCGTGGCCCCGTGCGAGGCGGCCGCGGCGACGGTCACGCTCGGCGGGGCGTGCACCACGCCCCGCCGGCGTCTGCTGTACGCCGCCTCGCGCTCGGCCAGGCGGCCGGGGACGTCGAGGGAGCCGTCAAGGGCGCGCACGAGGTCCTTGCGCAGGCGGGCCGCTTCGGGCGGGGCGCCGTACTCGGCCGCCACGCGCCAGTTCAGCAGCAGCGCCCCGTCCACGGCGCGCAGGTCCGCCGTCCGCACCGTCAGCCGGTGCAGCGCCAGGACACCGGCGGCCGCGGGCAGCACGCCGGGCTGGTCGGGCACCGCGATCCGCAGCTCCATGCCGACCGGCACCGGGGCGCCGTCCTCTGCCGGCTCCACGCCTTCGGAGCGGGGCTCCAGGGTCAGCGCCGGGGCACCCGTGCGGAGGGCCTCGCCGGCCAGTTTGAGGGCCTCCGGAGCGGGCGGGGCGGGGGCACGGGGCCCCTCGTCCGCTCCGCCCGCCAGGGCCGCCGCGGCGCGGCGCACCAGGTCCGCGACGAGCGACGCCCGCCAGGCGCTCCATGCGGCGGGCCCCGTGGCGAGGGCGTCGGCCTCGGTGAGGGCGTGCAGGAGCTCCAGCGTGGCCGTGTCGGTCACGGCGTCGGTGACCGTGCGGACGGTCGCCGGGTCGTCGAGGTCACGCCGGGTGGCGGTGTCGATGAGCAGCAGGTGGTGCCGGACGAGGGTGGCCAGGACGTCGGTGTCGGCGGTGCCGAAGCCGATCCGGCGGGCGACGTCGCGCGCGAGGGCCTCGCCCGTCACGGAGTGGTCGCCGGGCCGCCCCTTGCCGATGTCGTGCAGGAGCGCGGCGACGAGCAGGAGGTCCGGGCGCCCCACGCGGCGTGTGAGGGCGGCCGCCCGGACGGCCGTCTCGATGAGGTGCCGGTCGACGGTCCAGCGGTGGACGGCGTTGCGCTGGGGGCGGCAGCGCACGTGCTCCCACTCCGGCAGCAGCCGGGAGACGATCCCTTCGGCTTCGAGGGCCTCCCAGACGGGCACGGTGGGCGGCCCCGCGCCGAGGAGCGTCAGGAGCTGCTCGCGGGCTTCGGCCGGCCAGGGCTGCGGCATGGGGCCCGCCGAGGCCGCCAAGCGGCGCACCGCATGGGGCGACAGCGGCAGGCCGGCCTGGGCCGCCGCCGCTGCTGCGCGCAGCGCCAGGACGGGGTCTCGCTCGGGCCGCGCGGTGCGGGCCAGCACGGCTTCGCCCTCCTGCTCGACGACGCCGTCGGCGAGGGAGAGCCGCTCGACCTCGGCGAAGCCGCCGCGCCCTCCGCGCCCGCCCAGGATGCGGCGCAGCCGGGGCCGCACGGAGCGGGCGCGCAGGATCCGCCCGACCTCGCGCCAGGTGACGTCCGCGGCGTAGGAGACCGTACGGGCGGCCTCGTAGACCCCGTGCAGGAGGCCGTCGGCGTCGGCGAGGCCGAGGGCCTCGGCGACCTGGTCCTGCTCCTGGAGCGCGAGCCGGTCGGTGGCGCGCCCGGTGGTGAGGTGGAGGGCGTCGCGGACGTCGAGGAGGTGGGTGCGGGCGCGTTCGAGTCCGGCACGGGGCGCGTCGGCGAGCCATGAGGCGGCGACGGCGCGCAGCGCGGTGGCGTCGCGGAGGCCGCCCCGTGCCTCCTTGAGGTCGGGTTCGAGGAGGAAGCGGAGTTCGCCTTGGTGCCGGGTGCGCTCGTCGCCGAGCTCGCGTAGCTCGGCGAGGCGGGCGGGGGCCTGGGCGCGCCAGTCGGCGTAGGCGGTGGTGCGCAGCGCGGCGGTGAGCTGTTCGTCGCCGGCGAGGTGGCGGGCGTCGAGGAGTCCGAGGTGGACCTTGAGGTCGCCGGCGGCGGTGCGGCGGGCCTCGGCGGGCGTGCGCACGGAGTGGTCGAGGGCGAGCCCCATGTCCCAGACGGGGTACCAGACGCGGTCGGCGATGGCCGCGATCTTGGAGATGTCCGCGGTGCCGTCGTGCAGGAGGAGGACGTCGAGGTCGCTGCGGGGCGACAGTTCGCCCCGCCCGTAGCCGCCGACGGCGACGAGGGCGACGCCCTGCGTCTCCCCGAGCAGGGCGCCGAGCCACTGGTCGGTGAGGCGGGCGAGGGCGGCGCGGCGCGGCGGCCCGGTGAGCGCCCCCTGGTGCAGGAGGCGCAGCCGGGCGGCCGCGTAGCCGCTGGGTTCCGAGTCGGCGGGGCAGGTTCGCGGGTCGGTCAACTCGGCTCCCTTCGGGGCGGTCCGGCGGGTGTCAGAGGGCGTCGGGGCCGCGCTCGCCGGTGCGTACGCGGACGACGGTCTCGACGGGGACGACCCAGACCTTGCCGTCGCCGATCTTGCCGGTGTGGGCCTTCTTGAGGATGACGTCGATGACGTCCTCGGCGTCGTCGTCCTCGACGAGGACCTCGATGCGGGCTTTGGGGAGGAGGTCGACGCGGTACTCGGCGCCGCGGTAGACCTCGGTGTGGCCGCGCTGGCGGCCGTAGCCGCTGGCCTCGCTGACGGTCAGGCCCTGGACCCCGAAGGTCTGGAGGGCCTCCCTGATCTCGTCGACGCGGAAGGGCTTGACGATCGCCGTGATGAGCTTCATGCGTCCACCTTCTTGTTCTTCGGCTCGGCGGCCTGCTCCGGGTCGGCCTGCCCGCGGCCGGACGGTTCCCGGCCGGTCTCCTCCGCGCTCGCGGCCGGCCGGTGCGGGGCGGGCGCGAGGGCGCGGGCGGCGGCGCCGACTCCGCTGTGGTCGTAGGCGGTCTCGGCGTGGAAGGCCTGGTCGATGCCGCTGATCTCGTCGTCTTCGGCGGCCCGGAAGCCGATGGTCTTGTCCACGAGCTTGGCGAGGAGCCAGGAGACGGTGAACGAGTAGGCCATGACGGAGAAGGCTCCGGCGGCCTGCCGGCCGAGCTGCGTGGCGCCGCCGACGCCGTCGGTGGCGAGGAGGCCGACGAGGAGGGTGCCGATGACGCCGCCCACGAGGTGGACGCCGACGACGTCGAGGGAGTCGTCGAAGCCGAGCTTGAACTTCAGGCTCACGGCCCAGGAGCAGACGGCGCCGGCGACGACGCCGATGAGGAGGGCACCGAAGGCGTTGACCGCCGCGCCGGAGGGGGTGATGGCGACGAGGCCCGCGACGGCGCCCGAGGCGGCGCCCAGGGTGGTGAAGGCCCCGTGCCGGATGCGTTCGTAGGCGAGCCAGCCGAGCATGGCGGCGCCGGTGGCGACCTGGGTGTTCATGGCCATGTTGGCGGCGGCACCGTTGGCGGCGAGCGCGGAGCCGGCGTTGAAGCCGAACCAGCCGAACCACAGCAGGCCGGTCCCGAGCATCACCAGGGGCAGGCTGTGCGGGCGCATGGGGTCCTTCTTGAAGCCGATGCGCTTGCCGACGACGAGAACGGCGGCGAGGGCGCCGATGCCCGCGTTGATGTGGACCGCGGTGCCGCCCGCGAAGTCGATCACCTTGAGCTTGAACAGCCAGCCGTCGGCCTGCCAGACCCAGTGGGCGACGGGGAAGTAGACGACGGACACCCAGAGGGTGATGAACAGGGTCCAGGCGCTGAACTTCACGCGGTCGGCGAGCGCCCCGCTCATCAGTGCCGGGGTGATCACGGCGAACATCAGCTGGAAGAGGGCGAAGGCGAAGACAGGGATGCCTTCCTTGCCTCCGGTCAGGGTTTCGGGGCCGATGCCCTTGAAGCCGATGTGACCGAGATCGCCGAGCAGTCCTGCGCCGACGTCGTCGCCGAAGGCGAGCGAATAGCCGAAGAGCACCCACAGGACGGTGACGATGCCGAGCGAGATGAACGACATCATCAGCATGTTCAGGGCGCTCTTGACCCGCACCATGCCGCCGTAGAAGAAGGCCAGCCCCGGTGTCATCAGCATCACGAGTGCGGCACTGATCAATACGAATGCGGTATCCGCGCCATTCATGGTCGGTGTCTCCTCGAAGCGGCGGCCTCAGTGGGCCGGTTTTCGCCATGAGGTTGGCGCAGCGGGATTTCAGCCGATGCTGCTGGTTGTTTCGCCGCAGTGACGAAGACGGCGGGAGTGTTACGCCCGGGTGAATCGGCCGCGGCAGGCGGGTGATCGCCGCTAGCCTTCGCCGCCCCGTAGCACCCGTGGGCCGCCCCGGCACCGCAGCCGCATCACTCTCGCCGGCGCACGAGGCCGACCGCGACGTCCGCCCGGTGTGACCTGGCGTGGGGGAGCCGAGTCGGGCTGTTCGGGAGGAGCGTCGCGGCCGGGTACGGGGGCCGGTGGTGGTCAGACCGCTTGGGCGGCTTCCACCGATTCCGGCAGGTGAACGGTGATCTGTTCGGTGAGGGCGACGACTTCGGCGACATCCCCGAAATCACGCGCCGCATTGTCGACGGTCTTACGGAGTCGGTTGTTCACCCGCTCCGACCGCACCTGCCTGGCAATCTTGAGAGCCTTGCCGGCGAGGATCGTGGACTGCTCCGGCTCCCCCTCCATCAGATGGACGGTGGCCATGCCGATGAGGTTGAGCGCATACGAACGGTGGTGCTCGGTGTCCTGCGCGAAGAGCTCGACGGCGCGCTCCATCTTGGGACGGGCGAGGGAGGCGTACGTGGGGCTGCGGCCGGCCACGTAGGCGAGGTCGCGGTAGGAGTGGGCGTTCTCCGCGTTGAGCTCGGCTTCGGAGAAGAAGCGGATCCAGTCGGGATCGCCGTCCCCGGAGGAGCAGTCGGAGAAGCAGTCCTCCGCCATGTTGACCGCGCGCTTGCACTTGGAGGGCTGCCCCATGTTGGCGTACGCGCGGGCCTCCACGGCGTACAGCATCGCCTGGGTGCGTGCGGTGGCCGTCTCGCGGGAGCCGTACTGGCCGAGGTGGATGAGCTCCAGGGCGTCGTCCGGGCGGCCGAGGTGGATCATCTGACGGCTCATGCTGGAGAGGACGTACGCGCCGAGGGAGCGGTCGCCCGCTTCCTTGGCGGCGTGGAGCGCCAGGACGAAGTACTTCTGGGCGGTGGGGTGCAGGCCGATGTCGTAGCTCATCCAGCCCGCCAGCTCGGCCAGTTCGGCGGCGGCCCGGAACAGTCTCCTGGAGGTGGCCTCGGGCTGCGGTTCCTGGAGCAGATCGGTGACCTCGTGGAGCTGGCCGACGACGGCCTTGCGGCGCAGGCCGCCGCCGCACTGGGCGTCCCACTGACGGAACATCATGGTGGTCGACTCGAGGAGGTCGAGCTCGGGGCCGGAGAGGCGGCCCACGCGCGGGGAGCGGTCCTGCGACGGCGCGCCGGAGCCGTCCCGGCCGGCGGGGCCGGGGGCCAGCCAGCGCTGCATGGGCTCGATGAGCGCGGGGCCGGCGGACAGGGCGAGCGAGGCACCGAGGAAGCCGCGCCGCGCGAGCATCAGGTCGCTGCGGGAGAACTCGCTGATCAGCTCGACCGTCTGCGGGCCCGCCCAGGGCAGGTCGACGCCGGAGACGGACGGGGACTGGTGGGCGGAGCGCAGGCCGATGTCCTCGATTCCGACGACGCAGCCGAAGCGCTCGGAGAACAGCTCGGAGAGGATCTTCGGGATGGGCTCGCGCGGCTGCTCGCCGTCGAGCCAGCGGCGCACGCGCGAGGTGTCCGTGCTGATGTGGTGGGCTCCCAACTGCCGCGCCCTGCGGTTGACCTGCCGCGCGAGCTCGCCCTTGGACCATCCGCTGCGCAGGAACCAGGAGCCCAACTGCTCGTTGGGGCGCTTGTCAGCCCTCTCGGCACCGCCGGTGCCGCTGCCGTTGCCGCCCACCTGGAAGCCCCCATCCCGAACTCTGCTGTCTGTGCGCGAACGGTGTGAACCACGCACAGCTTGCCGCCGAACCACGCACAGCTTGCCGCTTTTTGCGGCGGCCCGTGCGGCGATGCACCCCGGGCCGCGAGAAATTCCGGCCGGGCGACGAGATGGTTCGTGCCTCCGGCATACCCACCGGCGGGGCGCATCTCCCATGGGTTCGTGCACCGAAAGTAATCCTACGATCACGGCTGACGCGAGAGCAGTCCAGTAAACGCCACCATTCGCCACCCCAAGGAATGAACCCAACCGCACCTCCACGCGATTGACTTGACACGGGACGATCAGAGAAGGCCCGGGGAGAGAGTGGATCGATGCGCGCCCCGGCGCATGTCCGGCACCGCACCACCCGTCGCACACCGTCACGCCGCCTCGGGAAGGGATTCGGCAACGGTCCGTGTTCGAGACACTCCGACTCGTAACCATCCGCGAGGACGACCCGTTGGAGGGGGCATGGGCTTCACAATCGGCGGCATCCGGGATCTGCGCTCGGGCTCTCGGCGCCGCGGACGCGCGTACGAGTGCGTCACGACGGTGGCGGAGTACACCGGCCTGTGGGGGTGGGACGTGGTGCCCGGCGCCCGCGCCTCCCGCGGGGGCCGCCCGGCCGGCGCGGTCTGCTCGTGCGGTGCCGACGACTGCCCCTCCCCCGGTGCGCACCCGCTCTCCTTCGCCCCCCGCGTCCCCGCGGGCGCCACGCTGGACGCGGCGGCGGCCGCGTGGGCCGAGGTGCCGGGCGCGGCCGTGCTGCTGCCCGTGGGCCTCTCCTTCGACGTCCTGGAGGTCGCCGAAGCGGCAGGGAGGCACGCTCTGGCCCGGCTGGAGCGCATGGGGCTGCCGCTCGGCCCCGTGGCCCTCACACCGCACGGCCGGGCGCTGTTCTTCGTCGCCCCCGGTGCCGCCGGCGAGCTCCCCCAGCTGCTCTACCGCATGGGCTGGGACGACGCCCGGCTCGACCTGCGCTGCATGGGGCCCGATGAGCACGTCACCGCTCCGCCCTCGGACTACGCCGGCCTGGGCCCCATGCGCTGGCTCCGCCCGCCCACGCTGGACACCGCGGGCCGCCCCCCGCAGGCCCGGCTGCTCCTCGGCACCCTCGCGTATGTGTGCCACCGGTCGGCGGCGTCCTGAAGCCCGGCGGTCTCCCGGCCGGCCCCCACGCGAAAGGGCCCCTTCCGCAGCTGCACCTGCGGAGGGGGCCCTTTCTCACGGATTCTCACGGATTCTCACGGGCACCTGCCCGGACGCCCCCCGGGACTCTTCCCCGGGAGTCTGCCCGGACGCCTACAAGGCGGCCGCCCGGCCCGGTGAACGCCTCACGGGCTCACCGGCGGGCGGCCGGCCTTCGGACGACGCCGACGGGGGTACGGCGTCTCAGTCGCCGATGAGCGCGTCCACGAACGCCTCGGGCTCGAACGGCGCGAGGTCGTCCGCTCCCTCGCCCAGGCCGACGAGCTTCACGGGCACGCCCAGCTCACGCTGGACGGCGACGACGATGCCGCCCTTGGCGGTCCCGTCGAGCTTGGTGAGGACGATGCCGGTGATGTTGACGACCTCGGCGAAGACGCGCGCCTGCACGAGGCCGTTCTGACCGGTGGTGGCGTCCAGGACGAGCAGCACCTCGTCGACCGAGCCGTGCTTTTCGACGACCCGCTTGACCTTGCCGAGCTCGTCCATGAGGCCGGTCTTGGTGTGCAGACGGCCGGCGGTGTCGACCAGGACGACGTCCGCGTTCTCGGCGATGCCCTCCTTGACGGCGTCGAAGGCGATCGACGCCGGGTCGCCGCCCTCGGGCCCGCGGACCGTACGGGCGCCGACGCGCTCGCCCCAGGTCTGCAGCTGGTCGGCCGCGGCCGCGCGGAAGGTGTCGGCGGCGCCGAGGACGACGGACTTGCCGTCGGCCACGAGCACGCGCGCGAGCTTGCCGGTGGTGGTGGTCTTACCGGTGCCGTTGACACCGACGACCATGACGACGCCGGGCTTCTCCTCGCCGTTGACGCCCACGCCGGGCTCGGTGTGGACGCTGCGGTCCGCGTCGGTGCCGATGAGGGTGAGCAGCTCCTCGCGGAGCAGGGCGCGCAGCTCCTCGGGCGTGCGGGTGCCGAGCACCTTCACGCGCTCGCGCAGGCGCTCGACGAGCTCCTGGGTCGGGGCGACGCCGACATCGGCGGTCAGCAGGGTGTCCTCGATCTCCTCCCACGTGTCCTCGTCGAGGTGCTCACGGGACAGCAGGGTCAGCAGACCCTTGCCGAGGGAGTTCTGGGAACGCGAAAGACGGGTGCGCAGCCGCACGAGGCGGCCGGCGGTGGGCTCGGGCACCTCGACCGCGGGCGCGGCGGGCGCCTCGGGCTCGGCCGGGGCGGCGGGCGCCCCGGCGGGGGCTTCGGCGGCCGGAGCCTCGGGTGCCGGGAGCTCGACCTCCTCCACGGTCCGGCGCGGCTCGGCGCTGGGGGTCTCGGCCTCCTCGCCGACGTGGGGCTCGGCGGGCGGCGCGGTGACGGACGGGCTGCTCGGCGGGGCCGGGGGCAGCTGCTTCTTCTTACGGCTGCTGACCACGAGCCCGCTGATCGCGCCGAGCGCGACCACAGCGATGACTACAGCAAGGATGACGATTTCCATAACGCCCCCAGTATCGGACACGGGGGCGCCGGGAGGCGGCCTCGCCGCTGACGTGGGCCTTTGGAGATTACGACAAGGACCAATGGCACTAAAAGCCTAAACTTGGAGCAAAGTACGATGGCGTGGGGCTGCGCAACGCGCGTAGAGTCCCCAAAGACCTTTTCTGCCCGGCTTCCCGCCCCGCTTCACCCGCACGGAGCCCCCCACATGGACAACGCGTCCAACCTGTCCACCGCCGAATCCGGCGGCGCGATAGAAACCCGCGGCATCGAGCCCGTTCCGGATCACGAGCGACACGGCCGGGTCCGTGAGCTCGTCCCCACCTGGGTCGCGGCCAACATCAGCGTGCTGCTGCTCACCATGGGCGCGGCCCTGGTGGTCTTCAACCAGCTGAACTTCTGGCAGGTCCTGATCGTCGCCGCCTGCGCCGCGCTCGCGTCGTTCGGCATGGTCGGCGTCCTGTCGGTCTCCGGCAAGTGGGGCGGCGCGCCGGGCGCGATGCTCTCCCGCGCGACGTTCGGCGTCCGCGGCAACCTCTTCCCCGGCGCGATCCTGTGGGTCGCGCGCTTCGGCTGGGAGACGATCAACGCGGTCACCGGTGCCTACGCGGTGCTGACCGTTCTCGACCTGGTCTTCGGGATCAAGAGCAACACCGCGCTGATCGTCATCACGCTCTTCGCCTTCGTCGCCTGCACGTTCCTCGTGAGCGGCATGGGGCGCAAGGCGCTGAACGTGTGCAACAAGTGGTCGACGTACCTCTTCGGCGTCTTCAGCGTCCTGGTGCTGGTCTATCTGATCGCCAACATCAAGTGGGACGACGTCTTCTCCAAGCCGGCCGGCACCACCGCGATGATGATCGCCGGCATCGGCACCATCGCCGCCGGCGGCATCAGCTGGGTCCCCACCGGCCCCGACTTCGCGCGCTACCTGCCGCACGCCGCCTCCGGCAAGAAGATCGTCGGCGCCACGGTCTCCGGTGCGGGCATCGTGATGGTCCCCATGGTCCTCATGGGCGCCGTCATGGCCGTCGCCACCCCCGGCCTGGCCGACGCGCCGGACCCGGTGTCCTTCCTCGGTGACATCCTCCCGACCTGGCTGGCCGTGCCGTACCTGATCACCGCCATCGTCGGCATGCTGCTGATCAACAGCCTCTCGATGTACTCGGCCGGCTTCACCGCCCAGACGATGGGCGTGAAGCTGCCCCGCGCCATGGCCGTCAGCATCAACGCCGTGATCTCGCTGGTCGGCGGTCTGCTGCTGATGCTGGTCGCGAAGAGCTTCCTCAGCTCCTTCATCACCTTCCTGATCCTGCTCGCGGTCTCCTTCTCCGCGTGGATCGGCGTCTACACGGTCGACATGGCGCGCCGCAAGGCCCGCGCCGTGCGCTACGACGCGGAGGCGCTGATGGACACCGGCCGCACCAGCCGTTACTGGTACGTGGGCGGCTTCTGCTGGCAGGCGATGACGGCCTGGACCGTCGCGCTGGCCGCGGGCATCTCCTTCACCAAGTGCGACTGGTTCACCGGTCCGCTGGCCTCGACGTTCGTCGGCAAGTACGGGCTGGGCTGGGCCGCCACGATCGCCATCTCGGCACTGATCATGGCTGTGCTGCCGGTGCCGCGCGAGGTTTCCGCGGCGGACGCCGCGGGTGCGGACGCCGGAGACGAGAAGCGCGTGAAGGTCGGCGCCTGACGCGCCCCCGCTTCCTGAACGCGGGTGCCCCCACCGTCCTGACGGTGGGGGCACCCGCGTTTTCGCCTCGCGGCGAGCGGTGCACCAGGCTCCGCGCTTGACCCGTAGCGGCGCGGCATGGGGCATGGCATGGGGCGCGGCCCGCTGCTACGGGCCTGCTGCGGGCCCACTGCCGGGCGGTACGGCGCCCCGGTCCTCGGTGCTGTGGCTGAGCGCCACGGCGGGCGGAAGCCAGCGGTGCATGAGGCGCCGACCGGCAGCCGGCGGGAGCACGCGGCAGCAGGCCGGTACGGCACCGGCGGACCTCCACGTCGGGGCTGAGCGCCACGGCGGCGGGAAGGGTCGAGCGGTGGGCCCCGGAATCGACGGGCCGCCGCGCGCAAAGGCTCGGCTTGGCTACGAGCCTGCTGGAGCTCGGCCCCGCGGCGCCGGACAGGTGCGCTGCGGCTGAGCCCCGCGGCGCCGGACAGGTGCGCTGCGGCTGGGCGTCGCGGCGGCGGGAGGAAGCGCGGCGGGCCGGGAACCCGCGGGACGCCGCGCAGCGGCGGCTCGGCTTCGCGCCGCGGCTGCGGCAGTGCATGGGGCGCGCCCCGCAATGACGGCACGGCGCCGTAGGCCCGCCCGCACGGAGCCCCCGATCTCCGCCGTGGGCCGCGGCCCCGCCGCCCTACGCCCCGTGCGCGAGGCCGTGCCAGCCCCACCGGCGTCGGCCCCGCTCGCGCCGTACGCAAACAGGACGCTGCCCCGGCTCGTCGGTGAGCCGGGGCAGCGTCCTGTTGAGGAGAGGGCGGCGGGGGGGTTAGCCCATCTCCTCCAACGCCTTGCCCTTCGTCTCCTTGACGTACTTGAGCACGAAGGGGATCGAGAGCACGGCGAAGACCGTGTAGATGATGTACGTACCGGAGAGGTTCCAGTCCGACAGGCTCGGGAAGCTCGCGGTGATGACCCAGTTGGCGACCCACTGCGCGGAGGCGGCGACGCCGAGCGCCGCGGCGCGGATGCGGTTGGGGAACATCTCGCCGAGGAAGACCCAGACCACGACGCCCCACGAGAGCGCGAAGAACAGGACGAAGGCGTGCGCCGCGATGAGGGCGACGGTGCCCTGGGCGGTCGGCAGGGAGCCGTCGGAGGCCTGCGCGGAGAAGGCCCAGGCCTCGAGGGCGAGGGAGACGGCCATACCGGCCGAGCCGACGATGGCGAGCGGCTTGCGGCCGACGCGGTCGACGAAGATCATCGCGATCACGGTGCCGACGATGTTGATGATCGACGTCGTGAAGGAGTACAGGAAGGAGTCGCTCGGGTCGATGCCGACGGACTGCCAGAGGGTGGCCGAGTAGTAGAAGGCCACGTTGATGCCGACGAGCTGCTGGAAGACCGACAGGCCGATGCCGACCCAGACGATGGGCAGGAAGCCCGCCTTGCCGCCGAGGAGGTCCTTGAAGGTGGACTTCTCCTCGCTGTGCATGGCGTCCTCGATCTCGGCCACGCGCTTGTCGAGGTCGACGGTGCGGCCCTCGACGTCGGCCAGGACGCTCTTCGCCTTGTCGATCTTGCCGACGGAGATCAGGAAGCGGGGCGACTCGGGGATCGCGAAGGAGAGCAGGCCGTAGAGGACGGCCGGGACGACCATGACGCCGAGCATCAGCTGCCAGGCCTCGATGCCCATGACGTGACCGCGCTGGTCGCCGTCGGCGAGGTTGAGGATGCCCCAGTTGACGAGCTGCGAGACGGCGATGCCGACGACGATCGCGGCCTGCTGGAAGGAGCCGAGGCGGCCGCGGTAGGCCGGCGGCGAGACCTCGGCGATGTAGGCCGGGCCGATGACCGAGGCCATGCCGATGGCGATGCCGCCGAGGACGCGCCAGAAGGCGAGGTCCCACAGGGCGAACGGCAGGGCCGAGCCGACGGCGCTGATGGTGAAGAGCGTCGCGGAGATCTGCATGACGCGGATCCGGCCTATGCGGTCCGCGAGGCGGCCCGCGGTGGCGGCGCCGATCGCGCAGCCGATGAGGGCGATGGCGATGACCTGGGCCAGGGCTGCGGAGCCGATGTCGTACTTCCCGCGAATGCCCTCGACCGCACCGTTGATCACGGAGCTGTCGTAGCCGAAGAGGAACCCACCCATGGCCGCGGCCGCGGTGATGAAGATGACATGGCCGAGGTGGTCCGGCTGGGCCTTGCGACCCTCGGACCCCTGCGCCGTCGCAGTGCTGGTCAACGTGTACTCCTGAGGCCCGGCGGCACTGCCGGGCGTGGGGGGCTGGCACTTCAAGTGGGGCATAGGACTTAGGGGCCCACCACTTGAAGGTATTAGCAACGCTGCAGACCCTATGTCTTCATCTTCTTAAGTCAATAGGTCGTAACCAAGAAGTTTCCAGGAGGCTTCTCACGCGTTGAGTTCAACACTTGAAGAAGTGAGGCTGCTGATGTGCGATGACAAGATCAACGCAGTCGCTGGCTGATCACCTTCGAGACGCCGTCGCCCTGCATCGAGACGCCGTAGAGCGCGTCGGCGACCTCCATCGTCCGCTTCTGGTGCGTGATGACGATCAGCTGCGAACTCTCCTGCAGCTCCTTCATGATCCTGATCAGCCGCTGGAGATTGGTGTCGTCCAGCGCCGCCTCGACCTCGTCCATCACGTAGAACGGGCTCGGCCGCGCCTTGAAGATCGCGACCAGCAGCGCCACCGCCGTCAGCGAGCGCTCCCCGCCCGACAGCAGCGACAGGCGCTTGACCTTCTTGCCCGGCGGCCGCGCCTCGACGTCCACGCCGGTGGCCAGCATGTCGTCGGGGTCGGTGAGGACCAGCCGCCCCTCGCCGCCGGGGAAGAGACGGGAGAAGACGCCCTCGAACTCCCGGGCCGTGTCCCTGTACGCCTCCGTGAAGACCTCCTCGACGCGCTTGTCGACGTCCTTGACGACCTGGAGCAGGTCGCTGCGGGTCTTCTTGAGGTCCTCCAGCTGCTCGGAGAGGAACTTGTGCCGCTCCTCCAGGGCCGCGAACTCCTCCAGGGCCAGCGGATTGACCTTGCCCAGCTGCTGATAGGCGCGCTCGGCGGCACGGAGCCGCTTCTCCTGCTCCTCCCGTACGTACGGCACGGGGCGGTTCCTGGGGTGCTCGGGATCATCCGGCAGCTCCTCGCCCTCGGCCGGCGGGGACGGCGGTACGGGCTGGTCCGGCCCGTACTCCGCGACCAGGCCCGCGGGTTCGACGCCGAGCTCTTCCAGAGCCCTGGCCTCCAGCTGCTCGATGCGCAGCCGCTTCTCCGCGCCGAGCACCTCGCCCTTGTGCACCGTGTCGGTGAGCTTGTCCAGTTCGCTCTTCAGCTCGCGGCCGCGGTTGCGCTCGGCCACCAGCTCGCGCTCCCGGGCGCCCTTCGCCTCCTCGGCGCTCCGCTTCTCCTCGTCGGCGCGCACGAGGGAGACCTCGACGTGCGCGAGGAGCTGCCGGGCGCCGGCCGCTACGGCCGAAGCGACGCGGGCCTCGTGCTGCAGCCTGGCGCGGCGCCGCTCGGCGCGGGCGCGTGCCTCGCGCTCGGCGCGGGCCGCCCGGTCCAGGCCGTCCGCCCGTCCCGCAAGGGCCTTGACGCGCTCCTCGTGCGTACGGACCTGGAGGCGCGCCTCCATCTCGGTCTGCCGGGCGTTGGCGCCGTCCGTGGCGAGCCGGTCCCGTACGGAGGTGTCGGGCTCCCCCTCGCCCTCGGCCGGGGCGGACTCCTCGGCGACGGCCAGCCGCTCGGCCAGCTCCTCGGCCTCCTCGCCGGCCCGTGCGAGGGCCTCCTCGGCGCGGGCCACGGCCGCAGCCGTCCGCCCGGCCTCGTCGGCCGCCGCGCGCGCCTGCCCGGCGAGCCGCCCGAGGGCCTGGGCGACCTGTGACTTCTCCCGGTCGGCCGTGCTGCGCCGGGACGCCAGATCCTCCACGCGGGCGGCGCACTCCGCGCGCCGTGCGGCGGCAGCGTGCTGGGCGGCCTGCAGAGCGTCGCACCGTGCGTCGAGGTCGGCGAGTTCGGCGGTGGCCTCGTCGACGGCCGCCTGGACCTCCAGGAGGCTCGGCGCGCCACCGGAGCCGCCCTGCGCGAAGTGGGCTCCGAGCAGGTCGCCCTCGGCGGTGACGGCGACGGCCCCGGGCCGTTCGCCGATCAGTTCCTCGGCGTCCTCCAGCGTCGCGACGACCACGACGTCGCGCAGGAGCGCGCGCACGGCGGCGAGGACCGGGGCGGGGCCGTCGACGAGTTCGAGGGCGGGGCGGGGAGCGCATGAGGCGGCGTCCGTTGCGCCCCGTGCGGGCTGCACGGGGCCCGGCGCGCAGGCCGCCGCCGCGCCGCGCTCCAGGCCCTGTGCCACGACGAGCGCCGCCCGTCCCGCGTCCTGCTTGCGGAGCAACCGCAGCGCTTCGGCCGCCGTGGCGGTGTCGGTGACGGCGAGTGCGTCCGCCGCGGCGCCCAGGGCCGCCGCGACGGGCAGCTCGTAGCCGGGCGCGACCGTGAGCAGCCCGGCCGCCGGACCCAGCAGCCCGGACAAACGATCCTGCGCCGCCAGCAGCGCCCCCGTGCCGTCCTTGCGGCGCAGCCCCAGGGCGAGCGCGTCGCGGCGGGCACCGGTCGCCGCGCGGCGCCGTTCGGCGGCGGTGGCCTCCTCGCGCGCCTCGGTCAGCGCGGCCTCCGCGGCGGCGAGTTCCCGCTTGGCCGCCTCGTGCCGGCCGGCCAGCTCGGCGTCCCCCGCGTCGAGCCCCTCGACCTCGGCCTGCTGCCGCTCGAACTCCTCCTGGGCGCCGGCCGCCCGCTCCCGGGCCTCGTCACGGGCGGCGGCCAGCCGGTCGATCTCGGCCTGCGCGGAGGCCGCCCGGCCGCGGGCGGCGGTGACGCGGCCCTGGAGCCGGGCGAGCTCCTCGCGGTGGTCGGCGATGGCACGGGCGGCGTCGCGCAGGCGGCGCTCCTCGTCCGCCAGCTGCCGCTCCAGGGCCGCGCGGTGCTCGGTGGTGTCCTCCAGGGCCCGGCTCGCCGCCTCCAGGGCGGCCTCCAGCTCGGCCTCCTGCTCCCGGACGCGGGCCGCCTCGCGCTCCAGGTCCTCCGGTTCGCGGCCGCGCCGCTCCTCGGCGGGGGCGGACGTAGCGCTGGTGACGCGGGCGTCGGCGAGTCCGATCGTGCCGCGCACGCGCTCGGCGAGGCGGGAGAGCTCGTACCAGGTCTGCTGGGCCGTGGCCAGGCGCGGGGCGAGCGTGCGCACCTGCTCCTCCAGGACCGCCTCGCGCCGGAGGGCGGCCTTCAGCTCGGCCTCGGCGCCGTCCTTACGGGCCTTGAGGGCCGCTTCGTCGGCCAGCTCGGCCCGCAGCGCCTCCCGGAGGGTAACGAGGTCGTCGGCGAGGAGCCGCAGGCGGGCGTCGCGCAGATCGGCCTGGATGACGGCGGCGCGGCGCGCGACGGCCGCCTGCCGGCCGAGCGGCTTGAGCTGCCGGCGGAGCTCGTCGGTGAGGTCCTGGACGCGGGCGAGGTTCGCGCGCATCGCGTCGAGCTTCCGCAGCGCCTTCTCTTTGCGCTTGCGGTGCTTGAGGACGCCCGCCGCCTCCTCGATGAAGGCGCGGCGGCCGGTGGGGTCTGCGTGCAGCACGGAGTCGAGCTGCCCCTGGCCGACGATGACGTGCATCTCGCGGCCGATGCCGGAGTCCGAGAGCAGCTCCTGGATGTCCAGGAGCCGGCAGGTGTCGCCGTTGAGCTGGTACTCGCTGCCGCCGTTGCGGAACATGATCCGCGTGATGGTGACCTCGGCGTAGTCGATCGGCAGGGCGCCGTCGGAGTTGTCGATCGTGAGGGAGACCTCGGCGCGGCCCAGCGGCGGGCGGCCGGTCGTCCCGGCGAAGATCACGTCTTCCATCTTGCCGCCGCGCAGGGACTTGGCCCCCTGCTCGCCCATGACCCAGGACAGGGCGTCGACGACATTGGACTTGCCGGAGCCGTTGGGCCCCACGACGCAGGTGATCCCGGGCTCGAAGCGCAGGGTCGTCGCGGAGGCGAAGGATTTGAACCCCCGCAGGGTCAGGCTCTTGAGGTGCACGCGGTAGGACTCTACCGCCCGGGCCTCCGCGGGAGCCGTCCCGGAGGGCATGCTGGCGCGCCGCGCCCTTCAATTGGTTTCACCTTGGAGGGGGCAGGGCACATCAGTCGTTAAGAGCGCACCGAAAAGTGGGAAAAAATAGCCGCAACCGCGGGAAAAGCTACGACGATACGATGATCGGAAATGACGAAGGGACGCCGAAGCGTCCCTTGCAACTCTCAAGCGGCTGACAGTGCAGCCCGACCGGCCCCCGGGGCAGGGCCTCCGGTCAGGCGAGCGCAGGCTCCGCCTTGGAAACGTCGATGCTGTCGAGCAGCGAGTCGCCGTGGTGAGCGGCGGCAGACAGCGCGTCATTCTCGGCCTGCATCCGGATGAGCTCGGATTCGAGGTCCTGGACACGCTGCTGAAGCCGTCGCATCTCGGCGAGGACTCGGGGGTCGGAGCCGCCGACGTAACCGAGAAGCGCCTTTGCCATGATGGATGGTCCTCCACACTGAGTGACCGACCGAAGCGGTGTGGGTCGTGAGGGATTCGCACCCGCGGTGTCTGCCATCGTTGCTGCAGTCTTCAATGCCAAACAGCTAAGGTGCGCGGGGCTTCCAGAGTCTCACCAAAAAGTTTGACGGTCAACACGATCACACCCCGTATCCGCGGGCGTCCCGGGGGGCGCTGCGGTCAATGCGCGGCGCCGGCACGGCCGGGGCCCGGAGGGGCGTGGAGATCATCCGTTGACTCGCAGCCTTCCACGCCCGGGCCGTCTTGGCAACCATCAGGGAATTTCTCGCGGGCGCATATGCCATCGGCATATCACTGAGGTCATCGTGACCCTTGCCCCCCGTTCTTCACGGCCCCCGGGCACGCCCTCCCGGACGATTTTCCGTTTTCCGAACCGTTATGGTCAGCGGATCTCGAACCCGTCATATCCACCCCGCGGGTCACCCCAGATCTCGGTGACCCCTTCCACCCGTCCCGGCGTGTCGCCCGCCCGCAGCCAATCGAGCAGGAGTTCGCATCCCTCGCGCGGGCCCTCCGCGACGACCTGGACCCGGCCGTCGGCGAGATTCGACGCGAAGCCGGCGAGCGCTCCGATGCGCAAAGCGTTCTCCCTCGTGAACCACCGGAAGCCGACACCTTGCACATGTCCACGGACCCACGCCGTGAGACGGACATTCTCGTTCATGTCTGCACGCTAACCGGCCAATTGCATAATCAGCACTTCGACCCCGCGTCTATTGCCGTACAGTCGCGGCTCGACAAGGTCTCCCCTCCCCGTACGAGTGACGCACACCGAGCCGAACACGTAAGGAAGGCAGCGGATGGGTCGCCATCGACGCTCTGCCCCCAGGACCGCAGGCAGCCCCGTCCCCGCTCCCCCGCAGGCCGGGAGGACGAGCGGCGCCGCCGCCCCGGGTCCCTCCGACGATCCCGGCGCCCCGGCCGGGGAATGGCCCCCTGAGCCCCGCCGGTCGCGCGCCCGGCCGAAGGCCCCGGTGCGGACGGGGCTGCTGGGCGCGTCCGCCGCCATGGCCATGGGCGTGGTCGCGATGACCTCCGGGCTGTTCTCCGGCGGGGGCACCCTTCAGCTCGGCAGCGACGGCCACGGCGGCGGTCAGGTGCGGACCGACGAACCGCCCCTGACCGAGTTCACGCGGCCCGACGCCGGTCCGGCCGGCCGCGGCCAGTCACACGTGAGCCGCAACGCCGAGCGGCCCCCCGTACCGCACGCGGACACCGCCGTGCCGGCCGGCGCCTCCGCTCCGTCCGAGCCGTCGGCAGCGCCTTCCGGCGCGGCTCCGGGGGCGCAGGGGCCGGGTGGCGCACCGGACCCCGGGCCGGGCGGCGGTTCCGGCGAGGTGCAGCGCACCGACGCCCCGGGCCGGGAAGAGGCAGCCCCGGCGCCCCGTGCCCAGGCTGAAACGCAAGCCCAAGCGCAGGCGCAGGGGCGGACGCGCGTCGCCGAGCACGCACCGTCCGCCGGGCAGGATCAGACAGCCGATCAGGCCGCCCTGTATCCGTCGGTGGCACAGCAGTTGCTCGTCCTGGTCAATCAGGAACGGGCCAGGGCGGGCCTCCGGCCACTGAAGGCCAGTCCCCGGCTGACGGGACTCGCCCAAGCGTTCAGCGACGACATGGCACGGCGCGGTTTCTTCAACCACACGGACCCGGACGGCCGCACGCCCTGGGACCGCGCCGCCAAACACGGCATCCGCAACCTCGGCGGGGAGAACATCGCCCGCGGCCACCCCGACGCCCACGCCGTGATGGACGCCTGGATGCACAGCGCAGGTCACCGGGCGAACATCCTCAACCGCGAGTACCGCACCCTGGGCATCGGGCTGAACACCAGCGCGAGCGGCCCCTGGTGGACGCAGGACTTCGGCTACTGACCCGCCGCACGGGGCGCCCCGGCGGCTCAGAGTGCGCGGGCGTGCGGAGCGTGGAGCTAGGCGGCGCGCGGGCGCGGGGGGCGCTGGCAGCGCGGGCAGAAATAGCTCGAGCGGTTCATCCAGGGACGGCGGCGCATGGCCGTACCGCAGCGGCGGCAGGGCTCGTCCTCGCGCCCGTAGGCGTCCAGCGAGCGGTCGAAGTAGCCGGACTCGCCGTTCACGTTGACGTAGAGGCTGTCGAAGCTGGTGCCGCCGACGGCGAGGGCCTCGTTCATGACCTCGCGGATGTGCAGGAGCAGCTCGGCGCTGCGCGGCCGGGTCAGGGTCGCGGTGGGCCGGTCGTAGTGCAGGCGGGAGCGCCACAGCGCCTCGTCGGCGTAGATGTTGCCTACTCCGCTGATGAGCGACTGGTCGAGCAGGGCGCGCTTGAGCGTCGTACGGCGCCGGCGCAGCGCGGCGTGGAAGGCCTCGTCGTCGAAGGCGGGGTCCAGCGGGTCGCGGGCGATGTGCGCGATGACGTCGGGGAGCCCCTCGGGGTCGCCGGGCACCGTGTCGTGCAGGGAGAGCCCGCCGAAGGTGCGCTGGTCGACGAAGCGCAGCTCCGTGCCGGCGGTGTCATCGAAGCGGATGCGGATGCGCAAGTGCTTCTCGTCGGGGGCCTCGTGCGGCTGGACGAGGAGCTGACCGCTCATGCCGAGGTGGGCGAGGATCGCGCGGTCGGGGGCCGCGGGGCCCTCCGTCTCCAGCGGCAGCCAGAGGTACTTGCCGCGGCGGCGGGCCGTGCCGAGGCGGCGGCCGGCCAGCTGGGCGGCGAAGTCCTCGGGACCGGCGAGGTGGCGCCGGATCGCCCTGGGGTGCAGCACCTGGACGTCGGCGACGGTGCGGCCGCAGGCCCACTGTGCCAGTCCGCGCCGGACGACCTCGACCTCGGGCAGTTCGGGCACGGTGCTCCTCCGGGCGTGCGGCACGGTCGCCGAACGCCGGGCGTCCCTGGAGTCAGGGGCGCCCGGCGTTCGGGGACGTGTGCGTCAGGATGCGGCGTCGGCATCGGTCGTAGCGACCCCGGCCTGCTCCGCGGCGTCGGCCTTCCGGGCCTCCGCCTTGTCCGCGGCGTCGGCCTTCTGGGCGGCCTCGGCCTTCTGGGCGGCGGCAGCTCGCGCTTCCGCCGCCTGATGGATGGCGCGCCAGGCGGCTTCCGCCGCCTGCTGCTCCGCTTCCTTCTTGCTGCGGCCGGTGCCGGTGCCGTACGCGACACCACCGACGCGGGCAGCAGCCGTGAAGGTCTTCTCGTGGTCGGGGCCGGTTTCCGAGACCAGGTACTCGGGCACGCCGAGTCCCTCCGTCGCGGTCAGCTCCTGGAGGCTGGTCTTCCAGTCCAGGCCGGCGCCGAGGTTCGAGGACTTCTCGATCAGCGGATCGAAGAGCCGGTGGACCAGCTCGGCAGCAGCCTCGAGACCCTGGTCGAGATAGACCGCACCGATCACCGCTTCAAGGGTGTCCGCCAGAATGGACGCCTTGTTGCGGCCGCCCGTGCCCTCTTCACCGCGGCCGAGCCGGATGAAGGAGCCGAGGTCGAGCCCACGGCCCACCTCCGCCAGTGCACGGGAGTTGACCACCGCGGCCCGCAGCTTGGCCAGCTGGCCCTCGGGCAGGTCGGGGTGGATGCGGTAGAGCGTGTCCGTGACCACGAGGCCCAGCACGGAGTCCCCGAGGAACTCCAGGCGCTCGTTGGTCGGCAGACCGCCGTTCTCGTACGCGTAGGAACGGTGGGTCAGCGCACGCACCAGAAGGGCGGTCTCGAGTTTGTACCCGAGCCGCCCTTCCAGAAGCGTGTGAGACGAGGCCGTGTCCGCCGGCGCCCTCTTCGGCGTAGTGGCGTCTGACATGGAGCCTGTCACCCGCCGATCAGACCTCGAGGACCTGGCGCTTGTTGTAGGTGCCGCAGCTCGGGCACGCGATGTGCTGCTGCTTCGGCTCGTGGCAGCGCTCGCACGCCACCAGGGGGGTGACCGCAGCCTTCCACTGCGACCGGCGGTGGCGCGTGTTGCTGCGCGACATCTTCCGCTTCGGAACAGCCACGGCTACTTCTCCTGTGAGTCATCCCCGACGGAGCGGGGTGCGTTGTCCTTCTCGCCGTCCTGGTCGGAACCGGCGAGTCCCTGCAGTGCCGCCCAACGAATGTCGACGGTCTCGTGGTGGTGGTCCGGGTCGTCCGCCAGCCGCGCTCCGCACTCGGAGCACAGGCCGGGGCAGTCGTCCTGGCACACCGGCTGCAGCGGCAGTGCGAGCACCACCGCGTCACGCAGCACGGGTTCGAGGTCGAGCAAGTCGGCCTCGAGAAAGAGCATGTCCTCTTCGTCTTCCTCGGCGTCGTCGCCGGTATCCGCGGGGCGGCTCCGGTCATCGGCGTCGGGGTAGGAGTACATCTCCTGGAAGTCCACTTCGAGCTCTCGCTCGAGCGGCTCCAGACACCTTACGCACTCCCCGGTGAGCGGTGCACGGGCGGTGCCTGTGACAAGCACCCCTTCCATGACCGACTCCAGTCGGAGGTCGAGCTCGACGGTCGCGCCCTCGGCCACGGAGATGACCTCGATACCGAGGTGATCGGGGGCCGGGACGGAGCGGGAGACCCTCTTCAGCGCACCGGGACGCCGGCCCAGCTCGCGTGTGTCGAACACGAGAGGGGAACGGTGATCGAGGCGGGCGTTCAGGGCTTCCTGCTTTCTACGCTGCGGTACGGCGGCCCCGAGCCGTATGCGGTGACGCATGCGAGGAGGGCAGCCGAGATCGCGAATGCACACGCGACCGAAGAGCCAGGATACTGGACGGGTCGCCGTAGACCCAATCGGCCGTCGTACGGCGCCGGTCAGCGGCCCTGTTCGTAGCGGCGGAGCTGCTCCAGGTCGATCATCGACGTGTCGAAGAGGCTCGTCTCGTCCAGCGCTCCGCCCGCCTGGGGCCGGCCGTCCTGGGCGGCCTGATGCGGGGCGGCCTGATGCGGGGCGGGCTGATGCTGCTGGGGCGCGTAACCTCCCGCGGCGCCGTAGGTGTCGCCCGGGGCCGGGGCGGACCAGGCGTAGGGGTCGGCCTGCTGGTAGCCGCTCTGGACCGCGTACGGGTCGGCCTGCTGCCCGTGGGAGCCGTCCGCCCCGTACTGCTGCTGGTAGACGTACGGATCGGCCGCCCCGTAGCCCTGCGCCTCGTAGTAGCCGTCGTAACCCGCGGCGGGCACCGCATGAGGCGCGGCATGGGGCGCGGCGGCGGGCTCCGGTGAGGCCGGCGCATGGGGCGCGGCCAGCCCCGCGAGGAAGTCGGCGTCGCTGGTGGGGCGGGCGGCGTGGAAGCCGTCCTGGGCCGCCATGTGGGCGCCCAGCTCGTCGGCGGGGCGGGCCCCGAGGAGCTTCTCGCGGCCGCGCCCGACGGCCTCCAGCGTCTTGCTCAGGACCGCCGAGACGGCGCCGAGCTTCGCGTCGACGTAGGCGTCGGCCTGCTGCCGCTGCACGCGGGGGTCGGAGCTGGGCTCCGGGGCGTCCCCGTCGCCCTCCGGCCCGCCGTAGCCGCCGTCCCCGTCCGCGCGGCCCAGCAGCTTCTCGCGGCCCCGGTCGACGGAGCCGATGGTCTTGGTGAGGACGACCTCGAAGTTGGCGAGCTTGCTGTCGACGTAGTCGTCGGCCCCGGCGCGGATCTCCTCGGCCTGCCGGCGGGCCTCGGCGAGGATCCGGTCGGCCTCCTCCTGCGACTGCCGGGCGACCTCGGTGTCGGAGATCAGCGATCCGCGGTGGGCGCGAGCGGATTCGATGATCCGCTCGGCCTCCTCACGGGCCTCGGCGACCAGCTGCTCGCGGTCGCCGATGAGCTCCTGCGCGCGGGCGAGCGAACCCGGCAGCCCGGCGCGGAGCTCCTCGAGCAGGGCGAGCAGCTCGGCGCGGTTGATGACGCACGAGGCGGACATCGGCATGGACCGGGCGCCGGTGACGGTCGTGACGATCTCGTCGAGCTTCTTCTGGACGTCCACCTGGCGCTCGCCACTTTCTTCTGCCGGACGACACGAACGGGGACGACTGTACGGGCAGTCGGCCTCCGCCGGACAGCTGCCGGGAGGGGCGGGGTGTCAGCGCTCGCCGAGCCGTTCGGTGAGTGCCTCCAGCACCAGCGGCGGGACCAGGTGGGAGACGTCTCCGCCCCAGGCCGCGACCTCCTTGACCAGGCTGGACGACAGGAAGCTGTACGTCGGGTTGGTCGGGACGAACAAGGTCTCGACGCCGGAGAGCCCGTTGTTCATCTGGGCCATCTGCAGCTCGTAGTCGAAGTCGCTGACCGCCCGCAGCCCCTTGACGATGGCGGGGATGTCGCGCTGCTTGCAGAAGTCGACGAGGAGGCCGTGGAAGGACTCCACCTGCACGTTGCCGTACTCCGCGGTGACCTGGCGGAGCAGGTCTATCCGCTCGTCGACCGTGAACAGGCCCTTCTTCGACTGGTTGATCATCACTGCGACGTGGACGACGTCGTACAGCCTGGAAGCGCGGGCGATGATGTCGAGGTGTCCATTGGTGACGGGGTCGAACGACCCCGGACAGACGGCGCGGCGCAACGGTGTCTCCTCGCTCTCCGGTCCATTCATGACGCGCGGGGAGAAGTCTCTTCGGCGCACGTCGAGGCGGCGCGACCGTACCAAAGCGTCCCCTCGCCGTAGCGACGGGCCCTCAGTGCCTCGAAACCGTCCGGCCAGGGGAATTCCCCGCCTCTGGTGCTGCGCTCCACGGTGGCCAGCGCCTCGTCCGCAAGCCACCCCCCGGCACGGAGTGTGAGGAGAATCTCGCACAGCGCCTCGTCGGTGACGGCGTAGGGCGGGTCGAGGAAGACCACGTCGTAGGGGGCCGCGGGGGGCGGGCCCGCCACGATCTGCTCGGCCTTGCCGGAGCGGACCTCGGCTCCGGGCAGCCCGAGCGTGCGGACGTTCTCCCGGATGGTGCGCGTCGCGCGGGCGTCGGCCTCCACCAGCAGGACGTGCGCGGCGCCGCGCGAGAGGGCCTCCAGGCCGACCGCGCCCGAGCCCCCGTACAGGTCCAGGACGCGGGTGCCGTGGAGGGTGCCCAGCAGGGACTCCAGGGTGGAGAACAGGCCCTCGCGCGCCCGGTCGGAGGTGGGGCGGGTGCCGGTGCCGGGCGGCACGGCCAGGCGGCGTCCGCCGGCGATGCCGGCGATCACGCGGGTCATGGGGTCCTCGGTCCTTCGCGACGGTGGTGACGGTGGTGCGGTGTACGTGGTGCGGCGGTGCGGCGGTGTACGTGGTGCGGCGCGTGGCGGGCCGAGGCAGCCCTGACGGGCGGCAGGCCGGGCGCCGCCTCTTCAGCCTAGGGCGTCGGAGCCCGCCGGGCGCCTCCGCGGGGGCTCCGGCCGGGCGCACCCGGCCCTTGCCGGCTCGGCCCTCCTGCGGCCCGGCGCGCTCCGCGGTCAGCCCTTGTCCAGGTACTGCTCCCGCTCCTCGTCCAGGAGGGCGTCCAGCGCGGTGCGCAGGTCGGGCAGGGCCTCCAGCTCCGGGTCGGCGGCGACGACTGCGGCGGCCTCCTCGCGGGCGGCGGCGATGACCTCCTCGTCGTCGATGACCGTGAGCATGCGCAGTGACGAGCGGACGCCGGACTGGGCCTGGCCGAGGACGTCACCCTCCCGCCGCTGTTCGAGGTCGATGCGGGAGAGCTCGAAGCCGTCCAGGGTGGCGGCGACGGCGCCGAGGCGGGCGCGGGCCGGGCTCGCCTCCGAGGCGTCGGTGACCAGCAGGCACAGGCCCGGGGCGGAGCCGCGCCCCACGCGGCCGCGCAGCTGGTGGAGCTGGGAGACGCCGAACCGGTCCGCGTCCATGATCACCATGACGGTGGAGTTGGGCACGTTCACGCCGACCTCGATGACGGTCGTGGCCACCAGGACGTCCACCTCCCCGGCGGCGAAGCGGCGCATCACGTCGTCCTTCGCGTCGGGCTGCATGCGGCCGTGCAGCACCTCCACGCGCAGCCCCTTCAGGGGCCCCTTGGTGAGCTGTTCGGTGACGTCCACGACGGCGAGGGGCGGGCGCCGCTCGCCGTCCGCCTCCGCGGCGCCCTTCTCCGGGCCGCTCGTGGCGCCGCCGGAGCGGCTCTTCGCGGCCGGCTGGGCGCCGTTCTCCTCCCCCGGGTCGTCGCCGATGCGGGGGCAGACCACGTAGGCCTGGTGGCCGCCCTCGATCTCCTCGCGCACCCGCTCCCAGGTGCGCGCCAGGAAGTGGGGTTTGTCCTTGGCGGGCACCACGTGGGTGGCGATGGGCGAGCGGCCGGCCGGCAGCTGGTCCAGGACGGAGGTCTCCAGGTCGCCGAAGACGGTCATGGCGACGGTCCGCGGGATCGGCGTCGCGGTCATCACCAGCAGGTGCGGCGGTTGCTTGCCCTTGGAGCGGAGGGCGTCGCGCTGCTCGACGCCGAAGCGGTGCTGCTCGTCGACCACGACGAGGCCGAGGTCGTGGAACTGCACCTTGTCCTCGATGAGGGCGTGGGTGCCGATGACGATGCCCGCCTCGCCGGTGGCCAGGTCGAGCAGCGCCTGCCGCCGGGCGGGCATCCCCATGGAGCCGGTGAGCAGCACGACCTTGGTGCCGTGCTCGGCGCCGCCGAGCATGCCGCCCTCGGCGAGCTCCCCCATCATCTCGGTGACCGACCGGTGGTGCTGCTGGGCGAGCACTTCGGTGGGCGCGAGCATGGCGGCCTGGCCTCCGGCGTCGACGACGCCGAGCATGGCGCGCAGGGCCACCATGGTCTTGCCCGAGCCGACCTCTCCCTGCAGCAGGCGGTGCATGGGGTGCTCGGTGGCCAGGTCGTCGAAGATCTCCGCGGAGACGGTGCGCTGACCGTCGGTGAGGGTGAAGGGCAGCTTGGCGTCGAAGGCGTCGAGGATGCCGCCGGCCACCGGCTTGCGGGCCACGGCCGGCAGCTGGGAGTCGGCGTGCCGGCGGCGGGCGAGGGCGACCTGGAGGACGAACGCCTCGTCCCACTTCAGGCGGGCCCGGGCGTCCTCGATGTCGGCCTTGGTGCGGGGCCGGTGGACCTTGCGGAAGGCGTCGGGGAGCGCGGCCAGGCCTCGGCCGTCGCGCAGCGAGGGCGGCAGCGGGTCGGTGAGGCCCTGCCACTGCTCGGCCTCGAACAGGTCCAGCAGGGTGTCGACGGCCTTGGTGAGCTTCCAGGACTGGAACTGCTTGCAGGCCGGGTAGATCGGCAGGAGGCGGCCGGCGAAGGCCTCGGCGGCGTCGGCCCCGCTGTCGCGGTCCAAGAGCTCGTAGTCGGGATGGAGGAGCTGGCGGGTGCGGTTGAAGACCGAGACCTTGCCGGCGAACATGCCGCGGCGGCCGGGGATCAGCTCCTTCTCCCGCGCGTAGGCGCCGCGGCCGAAGAAGACGAGGGTCAGGGAGCCGCTGCCGTCGGTGACGACGACCTCCAGGCGGACGCCCTTGCCGTGGTTGAAGGTCTTCATGGCCGCCTTGGCGACCTGGGCGACGACGGTGACGTGCTCGTCGAGCGGCAGGTCGGCCAGGCGGGTCAGCTCACCGCGCTCGGCGTAGCGGCGCGGGTAGTGGTGCAGCAGATCGCCGGCCGTGTGCAGGTCGAGGTGCTCGGCCATCACCTTCGCGGTGCTGCCGCCGAGGATCTTCTTCAGGGGTTCGTGAAGCGCTGGCACGCGTCCCATTGCACACCACGGCACTGACAGACGGTGTCATTCGAGGTCACTCGATGCCGATGAGCAGCGGCGGCGACTGCTGTCCGCCCCGGTAGACCACCGTGTCGACGGCGAGGTGGCCGCCCCGTACGTGCCTCTCCAGGCGGTCGGCGACCGCGTCGGGGACGTCCGCGCCGAGGACGAGGGTGACCATTTCGCCGCCCGCGGCCAGCATGCGGTCCAGGACGGTCGCGGCGGTGACGGCGAGGTCGGAGCCGATGACGGCCACGTCGCCGTCGATGAGGCCGAGCACGTCGCCCGCCTGGCAGATGCCGGCCATGGTCCAGGCCTGCCGCTCGGCGACGGCGAGCTCGGCGTAGCGGGTGGCTCCGGCGGCGGACGTCATCGCGACGACGTCCTCGTCGAAGCGGCGCGCGGGCTCGTGGACGGCGAGCGCGGCGATGCCCTGGACGGCGGCGCGGGTCGGGATGAGGGCGACGCGGACGCCCTCGGTACGGGCCTGCTCGGCCGCGGCGGCCGCGGTGTGGCGCAGCTCGGGGTCGTTGGGGAGCAGGACGACTTCGCGGGCGTTGGCGCGCCGGATGGCGTCGACGAGCTCCCCGCTGGCGGGGGGCTCCCCGGGGCGGGCCGCGACGACGGTGGCGCCGGCGTCGGTGCACAGCTCCGCGAGGCCTTCGCCGGGGACGACCGCGACGACGGCCCGCTCGGCGGGCTCTCGGGTGCGGGCGGGGTCGCCGGCCGGTGTTCCGGAGGTTCCGGCGGCCGCTCCGGCGAAGTGGGTGATGCGGATGCGGTGGGGGCGCCCGGCTTCGATGCCGGCCTCGACGGCGGCTCCGGCGTCGTCCACGTGGACGTGGACGTTCCACAGGCCGTCGCCGCCGACGACGACGAGGGAGTCGCCCAGGGCGTCGAGGCGGGCGCGCAGGCGGGCGACGGCGGTGTCGTCGGCGTCCAGGAGGTAGATGACCTCGAAGGCGGGCGAGGTGCCGCCCGGGGCGGTGGTGGCGGGGCAGGGCGCGGGGCCCTGCTCCGGTCCGGCGG
>NZ_JBPQTS010000011.1:0-73656 GCF_051386455.1 Streptomyces sp. URMC 124 | reverse complement strand
GGAAGACCGGTAACGGTTGGAGCTGACTGGTACTAATAGGCCGAGGGCTTGTCCTCAGTTGCTCGCGTCCACTGTGTAGGTTCTGAAGTAACGACCTGTGTCCATGCCGGGTTGGTTAACTTCATAGTGTTTCGGTGGTCATAGCGTTAGGGAAACGCCCGGTTACATTCCGAACCCGGAAGCTAAGCCTTTCAGCGCCGATGGTACTGCATGGGGGACCGTGTGGGAGAGTAGGACGCCGCCGAACAATTTTTAGAGAAAGCTCCGGTAGCTGAACTTCTGTTCAGCTACCGGAGCTTTTTTATTTGTGCCCCGTTCACGTCCCGTGGAAATCCTCCCCTCATGGGGACAGCAGAGACGCTCACGGCAGCGGGCATCGGTGCAGGCGACGAGGTCGTCGTGCCGTCGTACGCGACGGCGGACGCGGCCGAGACGGTCCGGCGGGCCGGAGCGGTGCCCGTGTTCGCCGACATCGACCCGGAGAGCCTCTGCCTGGACCCCGCGTCCGTCGCCGCGACCCTCACCCTCCGGGCCGCCGCAGTGATGCCCGTTCACCTCTTCGGCCGCCGCGCCGATCTGGCCGGCCTGCGTGCCGTTGCCGACCGGCGGGGACTGCTCCTGGTCGAGTACGAACAGCCAGCTGACGAGAACGCCAGGCAGAGGTGGGCCAACGCGGCCTACCTGAACGCCAGGCTGCGGGGCGTCGTAACGCCCGCCGTACCCCCGGGCATTGAGCACAGCTACCGCTCCTACGTGGTGCGCGTTCCCGGCAACGGCCGTCCCGACCGCGACGCCTTCGCCCGGGCGCTGCGGGCGCGCGGCGTACGGTGCCACGTGCCCGTACAGACGCCCGTGCACCGACTTCCCTCCTACCGGCGGGACTTGTGGCTGGCCGAAACCGAGCGGGCCGCCGGCCAATGCTTGGCGCTGCCCGTCGACGCCAGCGCCGGCGAGCGGGAGCTGCACCGGGTCGTGGCCGCGTGCAACGCGCTCGGCGGGCTGGTGCCCGAAGCCGCCTGAGTCACGTGGTCAAAAGGGCGTACGAACATGGGGTATGCTTTATCTCGTTGCTGGCCCCAATAGCTCAGTCGGCAGAGCGTCTCCATGGTAAGGAGAAGGTCAACGGTTCGATTCCGTTTTGGGGCTCCACAGAAAAGGCCCCCGCCAATTGGCGGGGGCCTTTTTCGTACCCCATGCCTCAGGACAGTTCCGGCACCCGCATCGCCAGAATGGCCATGTCGTCGGACGCCGGCTCCGCGGCGAAGCGCTCGACCGCACGGAGCACCCGGGCGGCCACGGCCCCGGCCGTCAGCCCCGTACAGGTCGTCAGCAGGTCGGTGAGGCCGTCGTCGCCCAGCATGCGGGCGCCCTCGCGGCGCTCGGTGACGCCGTCCGTGACGCACAGCAGGACGTCGCCCGGGTCGAGGGTGACCGTCTGCTCGTACAGCTCCAGGTCCTCCATGACGCCCAGCAGCGGCTGCGGGTCGGCCGCGGCCTCGACCGTGCCGTCCTGGCGCAGGCGCAGCGGCAGGGGGTGGCCCGCGCAGACCACCTTGAGGATCGCGCTGCCGTCCTCCTGCGGCCACAGCTCGCCGTACAGGAGCGTCAGGAAGCGGCTGCGTGCGCCCTCGTCGAGGATGGCGGCGTTGAGCCGCTCCAGGACGGCAGGGCCGCCGTAGCCCTCGCGGGCGAGCAGGCGCAGGGCGTGCCGGGCGAGGCCGGTCACCGCTGCGGCCTCGGGGCCCGTGCCGCACACGTCGCCGATGGCGAAGCCGTAGGCGCCGTCACGGATGGGGAAGAGGTCGTAGAAGTCGCCCCCGACCTCGTTGCCCTCGCCCGCGGCGCGGTAGATGACGTCGACCTCGACGCCGGGGACGTGCAGCAGCTCCGGCGGGAGGAGACTGCGCTGGAGGGACTGGCTGATGGCGGTGCGCTCGCTGTAGAGGCGGGCGTTGTCCAGGGCCAGCGCCGCCCGGCGGGAGAGGTCCTCGGCGAGCTCCAGGATCTCCTGGCGGAAGTGATCGTCGGTGGGCTTGCCGAGGGTGAGCATGCCGATGACGCGGTTGCGGGCGACGAGCGGCAGGACGACCGTCTCTCCGCCGACCGCGGCCGCCGTGGCGAGGGAGGTGCTGGGGGCGGCCGCGTGGCGGTCGGATTCGGCGATGCCGAGGGTGCGCAGGGAGCCGCGCAGCGCGGCGGCGTGGGCGGCCTCGGAGGGGGCGGACCAGATGCGCGCGCCGGGCGTGGGGACCGGGTCCGGCGGGGCGAGCCGGCCGAGGAGGGTCTTCAGGCCGTCGATGCGGTCCTCGTCCTCGTGCAGCACGTAGGACAGCTCGGGTTCGGATGCGGGGTCGGCCACGGTATAGACGGCGCACCACGTGGCGAGGGTGGGCACCGTCATCTGTGCCATGAGGGCGAGGGTCTGATCGCGGTCCAGGGTGCCTGCAAGGAGGTCGGAGGCCTCCACGAGGAAGGACAGGGAGCCGCGGCGCAGGCGTTCGAGCTCGTTGAGGCGGGCGCGCTCGACGGCCAGTGCGATGCGGTCGGCGGCGAACTGCAGGCGGAGGGCCTCTTCGTTGCTGTAGCGCCCGGGGGCCTCGGCGGCGACGCCCAGCGAGCCGGTGAGGCGGCCCTCGACCTTGAGGGGGACGGTGACGACGGAGCGCATGCCGGTGTCGTTGAGGAGGGGCACGGCGCCGGGGAGAACGGCGAGGTCCTCGTGGACGGCGGGCATGCGGGCGGAGCCGTAGCGGCCGGTGCCGGCCTCGACGGGGACGCGGGCGAAGCGCTGGCGGGCGGAGGGCAGGCCGGTGGAGGCGCGCACCTCCAGCTCGGTCTCGTCGTCGGTGGCCAGCAGGAGGTAGGCGGCGTCTCCGTCGAGCATGTCGCGGGCGCGCTCGACCGTGCGCTGCAGGAGGCCGTCGAGGTCGTCCGGGGCGGGGGAGCCGATGAAGACCTCGAAGGGGTCCGTGGCGGTGCCCCGCTCCGTGGTGGCGCTGTCGGGCGCGGGGGAGCGCTGCAGGCTCTGCAGGACGGCGCGCTCCTCCTCGCGCACCAGCAGGCAGACGGTGGAGGGGGCGCCTTCGTTGTCGCGGACGCGGAGGTGGGAGGCGTAGACGGGAGTGATGCGGCCGTCGGCGCCCCTTATGCCGTAGGACCCCTCCCAGCGGGACAGGCGCAAGGCCTCGGCGATGCCGGTGGAGGTGCCGGGGGTGTGCGGCCAGGCGGCGAAGTCGGTGAGCGGCTTGCCGAGGACCTGGTCGGCCGCGTAGCCGAAGAGGGAGTCCGCGTCGTCGTTCCAGGCGGTGATGCCGCCGGTGCGGTCGAGCTGGACGACGGCCACGCGGACGCGGGCGTCGGCGACCGGCAGGGCCTCGGTGGGCAGGGCGGGACCGGCGGAGCGGGTGCCGGCGGGGCGGTCGGGCAGGTCGAGCTGGAACCACACCTGCTTGTGGGTGGGGGTGTACTCCACGCCCCAGCGGGTGGCCAGGGCGGCGCACAGCAGCAGGCCGCGGCCCCCCTCGCGGTCGACGCCGCCGATGCGGCGGGCGGCGCTCTGCAGGGGCACCTCGCGCTCGGGATAGCGGTCGGCGACCTCGACGCGCACGCCGGTGGCGGTGCGCATGCACAGGACGTCGGCGGCGGTGCCGGCGTGGACGACGGCGTTGGTGACGAGCTCGCTGGTCAGGACGACGGCGTCGTCGATGATGTCGGGGTGGCCCCAGCCCTGGAGGGTGTCCCGGACGAAGGCGCGGGCGGAGGCGACCGAGCGTCCGACCGGCTCGAAGGTGGCGGCAGCCCGCGCGGTGATCACAGGTCTCCTCGTGTAGGTCTCGGCGATCTGCTCACCCATGTCGCAGCGCCCCTCCATTGCCCTGGCCGGATGCCAGGTTACTTACCTTCACCGCACAGCCGGAGGCCGGTGTGAACGGATTCCACCTTGGGAGTGCCCGCGGACCGTGTGCGATGCTGCCGAACTGTTATGGCCTGGCCGGGCCGGGGTGAAACACTGGGAAAGATTGAAGTGGAAGCCCGACGAGGATGATCGACCCTGCGGGAGGGACACGGTGGAGTCTGGCGCGGAGGCGCGGGGCGTGAGCACGCGCGCGAAGGGCGGACGGTCCCGGGCCAATGGGACGACGGAAGTCGACACGGCGGCCTTGACCAGGCTGCTGACGGCCCTGTCCGCCATGCGCGACGGAAACTTCCGGAAGCGCCTGACGGTCTCCGGCGACGGGGTGATGGCCGAGATCGCCGCGGTCTTCAACGAGGTCGCGGACCGCAATCTGCAGCTCACCGGGGAGCTGGCCCGGGTGCGCCGGGTCGTGGGCCGTGAGGGCAAGCTCACGGAGCGGCTGGAGGTGGGGGCCTGCGAGGGCGTCTGGGCCGCCGCGATCGACGCGTCGAACGCCCTGGTGGACGACCTGGTCCGGCCGGTGTCCGAGGTGGGGCGGGTGCTGTCGGCGGTGGCCGAGGGCGACCTGGAGCAGCGGATGGACCTGCGCTCGCAGGGGGCGGACGGGTCGGCGCATCCGCTGCGGGGCGAGTTCCTCAAGGTGGGGCGCACGGTCAACGGCCTCGTGGACCAGCTGTCGGCGTTCACCGACGAGGTGACGCGGGTGGCCAGCGAGGTCGGCACCGAAGGCAAGCTGGGCGGCCAGGCCCGGGTGCGCGGTATGTCGGGTTCGTGGAAGGACCTGACGGATTCCGTCAACACGATGGCGTCCAGGCTCACCGCCCAGGTGCGTGACATCGCTCTCGTCACGACGGCCGTCGCCAAGGGCGACCTCTCCCGCAAGGTCACGGTGCACGTGGCCGGCGAGATGCTGGAGCTGAAGAACACCGTCAACACGATGGTCGACCAGCTGTCCTCCTTCGCCTCCGAGGTCACGCGCGTGGCGCGCGAGGTGGGCACGGAGGGCGAGCTGGGCGGCCAGGCGCAGGTGCCCGGCGTAGCGGGTGTCTGGAAGGACCTGACGGACTCCGTCAACCTGATGGCCGGCAATCTGACCGCGCAGGTGCGGGGCATCGCGCAGGTGACGACGGCGGTCGCCAACGGCGACCTGTCGCAGAAGGTGACGGTCAGCGCGCGGGGCGAGATCGCCCAGCTGGCCGAGACGATCAACCAGATGACGGAGACCCTGCGCACCTTCGCCGACGAGGTGACGCGCGTGGCCAGCGAGGTCGGCGCGGAGGGCCGGCTCGGCGGCCAGGCACAGGTGCCGGGTGCGGCGGGGACGTGGAAGGACCTCACCGATTCGGTGAACACCGCGTTCCGTAACGTCACGACGCAGGTGCGGGACATCGCCCAGGTGACGACGGCCGTGGCCAACGGCGACCTGGGCCAGAAGGTGACCGTCGACGTCTCCGGCGAGATGCTGGAGCTGAAGAACACGGTCAACACGATGGTGGACCAGCTGTCCTCCTTCGGTGCCGAAGTCACGCGCGTGGCACGGGAGATCGGCGTCGAGGGCGAGCTGGGCGGCCAGGCCGCTGTGCCGGGCGCGGCGGGCACGTGGAAGGACCTCACCGACTCGGTGAACACCGCCTTCCGCAACCTCACGGGGCAGGTGCGCAACATCGCCCAGGTGACCACCGCGGTCGCCAACGGAGACCTCTCGCAGAAGGTGACCGTCGACGTCTCCGGCGAGATGCTGCAGCTGAAGAACACCGTGAACACGATGGTCGACCAGCTGTCCTCGTTCGCCGACCAGGTCACGCGCATGGCGCGCGACGTCGGCACGGAGGGCCGGCTGGGCGGTCAGGCCCGGGTGGACGGCGTCAGCGGCACCTGGAAGGAGCTGACCGACTCCGTCAACTTCATGGCGGGCAACCTCACCTCTCAGGTGCGGCAGATCGCCCAGGTGACCACGGCTGTGGCGCGCGGCGACCTGTCCCAGAAGATCGACGTGGACGCGCGCGGCGAGATCCTGGAGCTGAAGAACACCATCAACACGATGGTCGACCAGCTCTCCGCCTTCGCGGAGCAGGTGACCCGGGTGGCCCGCGAGGTGGGCACGGACGGCAGGCTGGGCGGCCAGGCTCAGGTGCCGGGCGTGGCCGGCGTGTGGCGCGACCTCACGGACTCCGTCAACGGCATGGCGGGCAACCTGACGGCGCAGGTGCGCAACATCGCGCAGGTGGCGACGGCGGTCGCGCGCGGCGACCTCTCGCAGAAGATCGATGTGGACGCCCGGGGCGAGATCCTGGAGCTGAAGAACACCCTCAACACGATGGTGGACCAGCTGTCGTCGTTCGCCGACCAGGTCACGCGGGTGGCCCGGGAGGTGGGCACCGAGGGCATCCTGGGCGGCCAGGCCGAGGTGCAGGGCGTCTCCGGCACCTGGAAGGACCTGACGCAGTCGGTCAACTTCATGGCCAACAACCTCACTTCGCAGGTGCGCAACATCGCCGAGGTGACGACGGCGGTCGCCAAGGGCGACCTGTCGAAGAAGATCACCGTCGACGCGAAGGGCGAGATCCTCGAACTGGTCACCACCGTCAACACGATGGTGGACCAGCTCTCGGACTTCGCGGAGCAGGTGACGAGGGTGGCCCGCGAGGTGGGCACCGAGGGCCAGCTGGGCGGTCAGGCGCGGGTGCGGGACGTCACCGGCATCTGGAAGGACCTCAGCGACAACGTCAACCTGATGGCCAACAACCTCACCAGCCAGGTCCGTAACATCTCGCAGGTCGCGGCGGCGGTCGCCAACGGCGACCTGACCAAGAAGGTGACGGTCGAGGCGCGCGGCGAGGTCGCGCAGCTGGCCGACACCGTCAACACCATGGTGACGACGCTGTCGTCCTTCGCGGACGAGGTCACGCGCGTGGCGCGCGAGGTGGGCACGGACGGCATCCTGGGCGGCCAGGCGCGCGTGCCGGGTGTCAGCGGCACCTGGAAGGACCTCACGGAGTCCGTGAACGCCATGGCCTCCAATCTGACGGGCCAGGTGCGCAACATCGCGATGGTCACCACGGCCATCGCCCAGGGCGATCTCACCAAGAAGATCGACATCGATGCCCGCGGCGAGATCCTCCAGCTGAAGACGACCATCAACACGATGGTCGACCAGCTGTCGTCCTTCGCCGAGCAGGTCACGCGCGTGGCCCGCGAGGTGGGTACGGAGGGCCAGCTGGGCGGCCAGGCGCGGGTGCGGGACGTGGACGGCACCTGGCGCGACCTGACCGAGTCGGTCAACGAGATGGCCGGGAACCTGACCCGCCAGGTGCGGGCCATCGCCGAGGTCGCCACCGCGGTGACCCGCGGCGACCTCAACCTCAAGATCGACGTGGATGCGGCCGGCGAGATCCTGGAGCTCCAGGACAACATCAACACGATGATCGCCAACCTGCGCGAGACCACCCTGGCCAACAAGGAGCAGGACTGGCTCAAGGGCAACGTCGCCCGGATCTCCGGCCTCCTGCAGGGCCGGCGGGACCTGGACGACGTCGCCGGGCTGATCATGAGCGAGCTGACCCCCGTGGTCTCCGCGCAGCACGGCGCGTTCTTCCTGGCCATGCCGACGGGCGCGCCGGGCGGCCAGGGCGCCGAGGACGAGCACGACGCGTACGAGCTGCGGATGCTCGGCTCGTACGGCTACTCGATGGGCTCCATGCCCACCTCCTTCCGGCCGGGCGAGACGCTGATCGGAACCGCCGCGAAGGAGAAGCGGACCATCCTGGTGGAGAACGTCCCGCCGGGCTACCTGAAGATCGCCTCCGGTCTGGGCGAGGCGCCTCCGGCGCACGTCATCGTGCTGCCGGTGCTCTTCGAGGGCCAGGTGCTCGGTGTGATCGAGCTGGCCTCGTTCCAGCCCTTCGCGCAGATCCAGAAGGACTTCCTCAACCAGATCGCCGAGATGATCGGCACCAGCGTCAACACGATCAGCGTCAACACCAAGACGGAGATCCTGCTCAAGCAGTCGCAGGAGCTGACCGAGCAGCTGCGCGAGCGGTCGGCGGAGCTGGAGAACCGGCAGAAGGCGCTGGAGATCTCCAACGCGGAGCTGGAGGAGAAGTCCGAGCGGCTGGCGCGGCAGAACCGCGACATCGAGGTGAAGAACACCGAGATCGAGGAGGCCCGGCAGGTGCTGGAGGAGCGGGCCGAGCAGCTCGCCGTCTCGATGCGCTACAAGTCCGAGTTCCTCGCCAACATGTCGCACGAGCTGCGCACGCCGCTCAACTCGCTGCTCATCCTCGCGAAGCTGCTGGCCGACAACGCGGACGGCAACCTCTCGCCCAAGCAGGTGGAGTTCGCCGAGACCATCCACGGGGCGGGCTCGGACCTGCTGCAGCTGATCAACGACATCCTGGACCTGTCCAAGGTCGAGGCGGGCAAGATGGACGTCAGCCCGACGCGCATCGCGCTCGTCCAGCTCGTGGACTACGTGGAGGCCACGTTCCGGCCGCTGACAGCAGAGAAGGGGCTCGACTTCTCCGTGCGGGTCTCACCCGAGCTGCCGGCCACGCTGCACACCGACGAGCAGCGGCTGCTGCAGGTGCTGCGCAACCTCCTGTCGAACGCCGTGAAGTTCACCGACACGGGCGCGGTGGAGCTGGTCATCCGACCCGCCGGCGGGGACGTCCCGGACACCATCCGCGAGCAGCTCCTGGAGGCGGGCTCGCTGCGCGACCCGGACGGCGAGGTGATCGCCTTCTCGGTCACCGACACCGGCATCGGCATCGCGGCCAGCAAGATGCGCGTGATCTTCGAGGCGTTCAAGCAGGCCGACGGGACGACCAGCCGCAAGTACGGCGGCACCGGCCTCGGACTGTCGATCAGCCGCGAGATCGCCCGGCTGCTCGGCGGCGAGATCCACGCCGCGAGCGAGCCCGGCCGCGGCTCCACCTTCACCCTCTACCTTCCGCTCAACGCCGGAGAGCTGCCGCCCCAGGGCTACCCGCAGCTCGCACCGGGCAGCCGGCCCGAGCCCGGCAGCGAGCAGGGCGGCGGCGTCGAGGACGTCACGGCCGTCGAGGCGGGTCTGCCCGTCGCCGGGGCGGACGAGCCCGTGCGCGGGGCGGCCGGGCTCCTCCTGCGGCGCCAGCGGGCCGCGCAGGCCGCCGGGCAGTGGCCCGCTCCGGTCGCGCCGGGGCCCCAGCCGCCGGCCGCCCCCCAGGGTGAGCCTTGGCCTGCGGAGCTCCATGGTGACGCAGAGCAACCGACGGCCAACGACTTCGGCTCGGGCTTCGGCGGGGGCTTCCACGGCGAGAAGGTGCTGATCGTCGACGACGACATCCGCAACGTGTTCGCCCTCACGAGCGTCCTGGAGCAGCACGGGCTCTCGGTGCTCTACGCGGAGAACGGGCGCGAGGGGATCGAGGTCCTGGAGCAGCACGACGACGTCGTGGTGGTCCTGATGGACATCATGATGCCGGAGATGGACGGCTACGCGACGACGGCCGCCATCCGCAGGATGCCGCAGTTCGCGGGCCTGCCGATCATCGCGCTCACCGCGAAGGCGATGAAGGGCGACCGCGAGAAGAGCATCGACGCGGGGGCGTCGGACTACGTCACCAAGCCGGTCGACACCGACCACCTGCTCACGGTGATGGAGCAGTGGATGCGCGCCGAGTGAGGGGCGGCCGCACGGACGGCCCGGCCCGCGCGGGCGGCCGCTGACCGAGTGTGCGCGAGGACGTGTGGGGACCGGGGATTCGGGGAACCTTCTGGTCCCCCACTACGTTTCTGCTACGTGCACAGTGACATCGCGGTGACAGGGTGTGGCGACCGGCGGGGTGCGGCTACCATGACCGGCACAAGGACGGGCGGCGCAAGGGAGTCGTCCCCTGGGGCGGCGCCCGGTGCACTGCCGGGGCGAGGAGGACGGGCCATGGTGCAGAAGGCCAAGATCCTCCTGGTCGATGACCGGCCGGAAAATCTGCTGGCGCTGGAGGCCATCCTCTCGGCGCTCGATCAGACACTGGTACGGGCATCGTCAGGGGAGGAAGCGCTCAAGGCGCTGCTGACGGACGATTTCGCAGTGATCCTGCTGGACGTCCAGATGCCTGGCATGGATGGATTCGAGACCGCGGCGCACATCAAGCGGCGGGAGCGGACGCGGGACATCCCCATCATCTTCCTGACCGCCATCAACCATGGCCCGCACCACACCTTCCGCGGTTACGCCGCGGGTGCGGTGGACTACATCTCCAAGCCCTTCGACCCGTGGGTGCTGCGCGCCAAGGTCTCGGTCTTCGTCGAGCTGTACATGAAGAACTGCCAGCTGCGCGAGCAGGCTGCCCTGTTGCGGCTGCAGCTGGAGAACGGCCAGTCGGGGCGTACGGGCGCGGCGGCCGCCCAGGAGCCCGCGGGGCTGCTCGCCGAGCTCTCCGCACGGCTCGCCGCCGTCGAGGAGCAGGCCGAGGCGCTCACCAAGCAGCTCGACGAGTCCGCCGATGCCGCGGCCGTCGCCACCGCCGCCCACCTGGAGCGCAAGCTGACCGGCCTGCGGCGCGCGCTGGACGCCCTGGAGCCCGGCGCCGGCAGCGGAGCGAGCCCGCTGCCCGCTCCCAGCTGACCGTTTGACGCCCTGTCACCCTTGCAAAAACAGGCCCGCGACACGAACGGGTGAACGCCGGGGCGCGGGTGTCCCTCGCGCCCGGCAACGGTAATCTCGCCTCCATGGCCTCACGTACGTCCGGCAAGGGTTCCCAGAGCGCGGCGGGCACCTCGAAGCAGCGTGCCGGGCGCTCCGGGGGTACCGCCAAGAAGGCAGCGCCCAGGCCCGCGGGCAGGGCACCCGCCAAGAAGGCGCCGCCCCGCAAAGCGCCCGCCAAGAAGGCCGCGGCCAAACGGGCACCCAAGCGTGCTCCCGCTCCCGCCGGCGGCGTCCGCCGCGTGGGGCGGGGCGTGGCGCACGGCGTGGGCGCGCTGTTCCGCGGCGTCGGCCGCGGCGCGCGGGGCCTCGATCCGGCCCACCGCAAGGACGGCGCGGCGCTGCTGCTCCTGGCCCTCGCCCTCATCGTGGCCGCGGGCACGTGGTCCAGCCTGGAGGGCCCCGTCGGCGATCTGGTGACCATGCTCGTCACCGGCGCCTTCGGCCGGCTCGACCTCGTCGTGCCCATACTCCTCGGGATCATCGCCGTCCGGCTCTTCCGCCACCCCGAGCGCCCCGAGGCCAACGGACGGATCGTCATCGGCCTGTCGGCGCTGGTCGTCGGCGTCCTCGGGCAGGTCCACGTGGCCTGCGGGTCGCCCGGGCGGGGCGACGGTTCGCAGGCCCTGCAGGACGCGGGCGGCCTGATCGGCTGGGCCGCGTCCAAACCCCTGGTCTTCACGGTCGGCGAGGTCCTCGCCGTGCCGCTGCTGGTGCTGCTCACCGTCTTCGGCCTGCTGGTCGTCACCGCCACGCCGGTCAATGCCATCCCGCGCCGCCTGCGGCAGCTGGGGATCCGGCTCGGCCTGATCGAGCCGCTGCCCGGCGAGTACGAGGCGGAGGACGCCGGCGCCTACGCGGACTACGCCGAGGACTGGCGCGAGGAGCCCGCCGCGCGCCCCCGCCGCGCTGCGACGCGACGGGCCGCCGGAGCGCCCGGCCCGGAGCAGGCCGAGGAGGAGGCGCTGAACAAGCGGCGCAAGCAGCGCCGCCCCGCCGGGCAGCCTGTGGAGCCCCCCTCCGGCCGCGAGCCCGACGCGGTCGACATGGCGGCCGCTGCCGCCGCCTCGCTCGACGGCGCCGTGCTGCACGGCGTGCCGCCCACCCCGCTCGTCGCCGGGCTCAGCAGCGGCATCGGGCAGGACACCGGGCAGCCGGGCCCCGTGCCGGGCGCACGGGGCCGCGGTGAGCGTCCCGGCGCCGTGCAGGACCGCACCAAGGACGTCCCCGACCTCACCCGGGGCGTGCCGGACCTCACCAAGCCCGCGCCCGCCCCCGACGCGGCGCCGGGCCTGCCCGCGCGGGCCGAGCAGCTCCAGCTCTCGGGCGACATCACCTACTCGCTGCCCACGCTCGACCTGCTGGAGCGGGGCGGGCCGGGCAAGGCGCGCAGCGCCGCGAACGACGCCATAGTCGCCGCACTGACCACCGTCTTCTCCGAGTTCAAGGTCGACGCCGCCGTCACCGGCTTCACCCGCGGCCCCACGGTCACGCGCTACGAGGTGGAGCTGGGCCCCGCCGTCAAGGTCGAGCGCATCACCGCCCTCGCCAAGAACATCGCCTACGCCGTCGCCAGCCCGGACGTCCGCATCATCTCCCCGATCCCCGGCAAGTCCGCCGTGGGCATCGAGATCCCCAACACCGACCGGGAGATGGTCAACCTCGGCGACGTCCTGCGCCTCGCGGACGCCGCCGGGGACGACCACCCGATGCTCGTCGCGCTCGGCAAGGACGTCGAGGGCGGCTACGTGATGGCCAACCTGACGAAGATGCCGCACATCCTCGTCGCCGGCGCCACCGGCTCCGGCAAGTCCTCGTGCATCAACTGCCTCATCACCTCGCTGATGGTGCGGGCCACGCCCGACGAGGTCCGCATGGTGCTCGTCGACCCCAAGCGCGTGGAGCTGACCGCCTACGAGGGCATCCCGCACCTGATCACCCCGATCATCACCAACCCCAAGCGCGCGGCCGAGGCCCTGCAGTGGGTCGTGCGCGAGATGGACCTGCGCTACGACGACCTGGCGGCCTTCGGCTTCCGGCACATCGACGACTTCAACGCGGCCGTGCGGGCGGGCAAGGTCACTCCTCCGGAGGGCAGCGGACGCGAGCTCTCCCCGTACCCCTATCTGCTGGTGATCGTCGACGAGCTGGCGGACCTGATGATGGTCGCCCCGCGCGACGTCGAGGACTCGATCGTGCGGATCACCCAGCTCGCCCGCGCCGCCGGCATCCACCTCGTGCTGGCCACCCAGCGCCCGTCCGTCGACGTGGTCACCGGCCTGATCAAGGCGAACGTGCCGTCCCGGCTCGCCTTCGCCACCTCCTCGCTGGCCGACAGCCGCGTCATCCTCGACCAGCCGGGCGCCGAGAAGCTGATCGGCAAGGGCGACGGCCTCTTCCTGCCCATGGGGGCGGGCAAGCCGGTCCGCATGCAGGGCGCCTTCGTCACCGAGGCCGAGGTCGCGGCCGTCGTCCAGCACTGCAAGGACCAGATGGCGCCGGTCTTCCGGGACGACGTCACCGTGGGCACGGCCAAGAAGAAGGAGATCGACGAGGACATCGGCGACGACCTGGACCTGCTGTGCCAGGCCGCGGAGCTGGTCGTCTCCACCCAGTTCGGCTCGACCTCGATGCTGCAGCGCAAGCTGCGTGTGGGATTCGCCAAGGCGGGCAGACTCATGGACCTGATGGAGTCGCGGGGCATCGTGGGCCCGAGCGAGGGCTCCAAGGCCCGAGACGTCCTCGTCAAGCCCGACGAGCTGGATGCCGTGCTCGCGGTGATCCGCGGGGACGGCGGTTCCTGACGGCGCCGCAGATTCCTGGTCAACCGTTTCTCTCGGCGGCGTGTCGAGTTGAGAAAGGGGGGCGGTCCGATGTCCCACCGTCGGCGCCGCAGAGTCATCTGATGGCGTACAAAGTCCGGCTTCCCGCTTGCCCGCGGCTTTCGTATCCCCCCTAGACTGAACTCCCAGCAGGTGGCTACACGCTCGAAAGGCGCCCACGTGTCCATCGGCAACTCCTCCGCAGACGCAGAAGCAGAAGACCGGCCGTCGATCGGCCGGGCCCTCCAGCAGGCCCGTATCAGCGCCGGACTGACCGTCGACGAGGTCAGCTCCACCACCCGGGTGCGCATCCCGATCCTGCACGCGATCGAGCAGGACGACTTCTCGCGCTGCGGCGGAGACGTCTACGCACGGGGGCACATCCGCACCCTGGCGCTGACCGTCGGGCTCGACCCGGCCGAGCTGCTCGCGCGCTACGACGCCGAGCGCGGCGGGCGCCCCGCCCCGACCCCCGCGGCCCCCGTCTTCGACGCCGAGCGCATCCGCCCCGAGCCCCGTCGGCCCAATTGGACGGCGGCGATGGTCGCCGCGATCGTGGCCGTCGTCGGCTTCGTCGGCTTCACGCTCTTCAACGGCGGCGCCAAGAGCGGAGGCGGCTCCGTCGCCGCGGACTCGCCCTCCGCCAAGCCCCCGGCCTCGCCGAGCAAGAAGCCGCCGTCCGGCAAGCCCGCCGACCCCAAGCGGGAGCCCTCGGGCAACGCGATCGCCGGCGCCCCGGCCAACAAGGTCACGGTCAAGCTCGCCGCCGAGAACGGCCAGACCTGGATGTCCGCCAAGGACCACAACGGCCGGCTGCTGGAGGAGGGCGTCCTCAAGCAGGGCGATTCCAAGACCTTCACCGACAACACCCGGATCGATCTCGTCCTGGGCAACGCCGGAGCGGTTCGGCTGTTCGTGAACGGCAAGGAGGTCAAGAATGTCGGAGACAAGGGCCAGGTCCAGCGTCTGAGCTACACCAAGGGAGACCCCGTAGCGGGCTGACCTGCGGCGGAGGGCCGGCGCGGACGGCTGGGGGACGCGCTGCCGGGTGATCGTTCTCTCGTGGCCCACCGGCGCCGCCGGGAGCCTCGGCAGCGGATGCGGCTCCGGGACAAAGTAGGCTGAGCCCTATGCCCGAACGCCGTACCGTCGCTCTTGTCACACTTGGCTGCGCCCGTAACGAGGTGGACTCGGAGGAGCTGGCAGGCCGCTTGGCGGCGGATGGCTGGGACCTCGTGGAGGACGCCGCCGACGCCGATGTGGCCGTCGTCAACACCTGTGGCTTCGTCGAGGCCGCGAAGAAGGACTCCGTCGACGCCCTGCTGGAGGCCAACGACCTCAAGGACCACGGGCGCACCCAGGCCGTGGTCGCCGTCGGCTGCATGGCCGAGCGCTACGGCAAGGAGCTCGCCGAGGCGCTGCCCGAGGCCGACGGCGTGCTCGGCTTCGACGACTACGCCGACATCTCCGACCGGCTCCAGACCATCCTCTCGGGCGGCGTCCACGCCTCCCACACCCCGCGCGACCGCCGCAAGCTGCTGCCGATCAGCCCCGCCGAGCGGCAGAGCGCCGACGTGGCCCTTCCGGGGCACGCCCAGGACACCCCTCCCGAGGACCTGCCCGAGGGCGTGGCGCCGGCCTCCGGGCCCCGTGCGCCGCTGCGCCGCCGGCTGGAGTCCAGCCCCGTCGCCTCCGTGAAGCTCGCTTCCGGCTGCGACCGGCGGTGCTCCTTCTGCGCCATCCCCTCCTTCCGCGGCTCCTTCATCTCCCGCCGCCCCTCCGACGTGCTGGGCGAGACGCGCTGGCTCGCGGAGCAGGGCGTGAAGGAGATCATGCTGGTCTCGGAGAACAACACCTCCTACGGCAAGGACCTCGGCGACATCCGCCTGCTGGAGACGCTGCTGCCCGAGCTGGCGGCGGTCGACGGCCTGGAGCGGATCCGGGTCAGCTACCTGCAGCCGGCGGAGATGCGGCCCGGCCTCATCGACGTGCTGACCTCCACCGAGAAGGTCGCGCCCTACTTCGACCTGTCCTTCCAGCACTCGGCCCCCGGCGTACTGCGCGCCATGCGCCGCTTCGGCGACACCGACCGCTTCCTGGAGCTGCTCGAGACGATCCGGGCCAAGGCCCCGCAGGCCGGCGCCCGCTCCAACTTCATCGTCGGCTTCCCCGGTGAGACCGAGGAGGACGTCGCTGAGCTGGAACGTTTCCTGACCGGAGCCCGCCTCGACGCCATCGGCGTCTTCGGCTACTCCGACGAGGACGGCACCGAGGCGGCCACGTACGACGACAAGCTCGACCCCGAGACCGTCGCCGAGCGCCTCGCGCGCATCTCCCGGCTCGCCGAGGAGCTCACCGCGCAGCGCGCGGAGGAGCGGATCGGAGAGACCATTGAGGTGATGGTCGACCGCGTGGACGAGGAGGACGGCGTGCTCGGCCGGGCCGCCCACCAGGCGCCCGAGACCGACGGCCAGGTCATGCTCGGCACCGGCCCGGACCTCGTCCCCGGCCGTATGGTCGTGGCCAAGGTCGTGGCGAGCGAGGGCGTCGACCTCGTCGCCGAACCGCTCGGCGACGGAGGGTGTACCGAGGAGGCGGGCAGATGACCGGAGTCCCGGCCTCCGCCACCGGAGGCCACGCCCCGGCGGCATCCGTACGACGGCCGGCCGGGCTGTGGAACATCGCGAACATCCTCACCATGGTGCGGCTGCTGCTCGTGCCCGGGTTCGTGCTGCTGATCCTCCACAACGGCGGCCACGACCCGGCCTGGCGCTCCTTCGCCTGGGCCGCCTTCGCCATCGCCATGATCACCGATCTCTTCGACGGTCATCTGGCCCGGGCCTACGACCTGGTCACCGACTTCGGGAAGATCGCCGACCCCATCGCCGACAAAGCGATCATGGGCGCGGCGCTGATCTGCCTGTCCGCGCTGGGCGACCTGCCGTGGTGGGTCACCGGCGTGATCCTCTTCCGGGAGATCGGCATCACGCTGATGCGGTTCTGGGTGATCCGGCACGGGGTCATCCCGGCCAGCCGCGGCGGCAAGATGAAGACCCTCGCCCAAGGCGTCGCCGTCGGCATGTACATCCTCATGCTGAACGGGGCGCTGGCCACTGCTCGCTTCTGGGTGATGGCAGTGGCCGTCGTGTTGACGGTGGCCACGGGGCTCGACTACGTGAAGCAGGCCGTCGTGCTGCGCAGGGCCGGCCGGGCCGCGGCGGGCGCCGGGAACTCCGGGACCGCGTCCCGATGAGCGCGGCGGGCGACACGTACGCGCCGGTGGCCTCGGCCGTCCTGGCCGCACTGGTGGCGCGCGGCGAGACCGTCGCCGCCGCCGAGTCGCTCACGGGAGGGCTGGTCGGAGCGGAGCTGACCGCGGCGCCCGGCGCGTCCCGCTCGGTGCGCGGGTCGGTCACGGCGTACGCCAGCGAGGTCAAGGCCGCGGTGCTGGGCGTGGACGAGGGCCTCCTCGCCGCGCGCGGCGCCGTCGACGGCGATGTGGCCCGGCAGATGGCCCACGGCGTCCGCGCGCTGCTGGGCGCCGACTGGGGGCTCGCCACGACCGGGGTCGCCGGTCCCGAGCCCCAGGACGGGCAGCCCGTCGGGAAGGTCTTCGTGGCCGTCGCGGGGCCGGGCGAGCGCACCCGGGTGCGCGAGCTCTCGCTCGACGGGGACCGCTCGCGGATCCGGTCGGAGAGCGTCCGGTCGGTGCTGGAACTGCTGCTGAACGAACTGACGGAAAACGTGGGCGCAAAGGATACGGAACACAACGGGGGGAATGGATGTTTGCAGCCCTGAGTGAACACGACATAGCTCCCCGCACGGCCGGAGCCCGAGGCGGTACGGTGGGGCGTGAAGGATCCGGATTCGCGGTCCAAGGAGGGAGCCACCGATGATTCTGCTCCGTCGCCTGCTGGGTGACGTGCTGCGTCGGCAGCGCCAGCGCCAGGGCCGCACTCTGCGCGAGGTCTCCTCATCCGCCCGGGTCTCGCTCGGTTACCTCTCCGAGGTCGAGCGGGGGCAGAAAGAGGCGTCCTCCGAGCTTCTCTCCGCAATCTGCGACGCTCTGGACGTACGGATGTCCGAGGTCATGCGCGAGGTCAGCGATGAATTGTCGCTCGCCGAGCTGGCGCAGTCGGCAGCGGCGAGCGAGCCGGTACCCGCGCCGATGCGGCCGATGTTCAATGCGGTGTCCGTGACGTCCGTGACGGGCGTACCGGGGGAGCGAGTGACGATCAAGGCTCCCGCCGAGGCCGTGGACGTGGTCGCGGCCTGACAGGCGTTTTCCCGGAATCCCGGTCGGTTCTCCGACCGGGATTTCGTGTTTCCGCAAGGCCTGGGGGCCGGACTCGGGAAGGCCTTCGACCGGTCTCGCGCCGGTCTCCGGGCGGGCCTCCAGGCCGGCCTCCCGACCGGAGTGGATCTGTGGTGGTGTGCGATGGCGGGTCGGCGGGAAGGCGGATAAAAAGACGAACAACCCGTAACAAACGGGCCAAACCGTTGAGATGGGGAGAACCTGGATGTCTGTCGTCAAGAGCTCGCTGTCCGAGCAGGATCGCAAGATCGTGGGGGACGCCCTGCAGGGCGCCCTGGTCGACCTCGTGGACCTCTCGCTGGTGGCCAAGCAGGTGCACTGGACCGTCGTGGGCCCTCGGTTCCGCTCGGTCCACCTTCAGCTGGACGAGGTCGTCGCGAGCGCCCGCCTGCACGCCGACACCGTCGCCGAGCGCGCCTCGGCCCTCGGCGTCGCGCCGGACGGGCGTGCCGAGACCGTCGCCAAGACCAGCGGCATCGACCCCGTCGGCGGTGGCTGGTGCAAGGACACCGAGGCCGTGCAGACCCTCGTCGCCGCGCTCGGCGCCGTGATCACCCGGATGCGGGAGCGCATCCGCGCCACCGAGGAGCCGGACCCGGTCTCCCAGGACCTGCTGATCGGCCTCACCGGCGACCTCGAGAAGCACCACTGGATGTTCCAGGCGGAGAACGCCTGACGCCGCCAGGGCCGTACGCACCGGAGCTGCCTCCGGTGGCGCCCGCGGCCCGGCCGCGCTCTCCTGGGGACATGGACGAGCACCCGGTGATCCGTTTCACGAACGAGCTGATGGTGCTCACGGACCTCGACCAGACCACGGCCGGCACCTTCGTGCGCCGCGTGTACCAGGAGGGCACCCACGAGGGCGAGCAGCGGCTGATCACCGACCTGCACCAGCGCGACCGCAGGATCACGGAGCTGGAGCAGGAGCTGGCGCGGCTGCGGGGCGGGGACGCCGGCTGACCGCGGGCGCCGCACGGGCGCGTACGGGCGGGCAGCGCGCCGCTTCCGGCTTCCGGTGCGCTCTCCCACGCCAGGGGAAGCCGGTCTAGCGTCGGCCGAAGGAGGCAGCCATGGTCCGGCGTGATGTCTGGGGCTGCCGCCGGCCGTACGTCCTGCTGGGGCGGGCGGCAGCGCTCGTCGCCGGTGGTGTCTGGTGGTGGGCCCTGCTGAGGCTGCTCGTGCAGCCGGAGCGCGCGGAGCCCGTGGACGGGCTCGTCCTCGCCGGGGGGTGGGGCCTGAGCCTGCTGCCGGTGCACTGCGCCCCCTGGCGCCGGCGTGACGCCCGGGAGGGCCTCCTGGGGGCCTTGGCCGCGCGGGCGGGCCGGCTGGCGTGGGCGTGGTGGCGGCGCAGCGGGAGTGGCGGTCGCGGAGGCGGCGGCCGGGGTGGAAGACGGCCGGACGCGGCCGTGGACGAGTACGGGGGTGGGTAGAGGGCCGGCAGGGGCGAGCGTGGGGGTGGATCTCGACGCAATGCGAGGCTTCACTCGTCCGGCTTAATCATCCGGCGTGCCCGGGTGCCGGGCCGGGCTGGCAGGCCGGGCACCAGTACGTGACGCGCTCCTGCCCCGGCTCCCCTTGGTCCGCCGTGCGCAGCAGCGTGCCGCAGCGGCGGCAGGGACGGCCGGCGCGGCCGTACACCCACACCCGGTGGTCGGGGCGCGGATCGCCGGTGGTGATGCGCGTGGTGCGCGCCTTGTTGGCCTCCAGGAGCTTCCTGGCGAGGGCGGGCAGGCGCTCGGGGGCCGGGACGTCGCCGACGGGCAGCCAGGGGGAGATCCGGAGCAGGAAGCAGAGCTCCGACTTGTAGACATTGCCGATGCCGGCGAGGTTGCGCTGGTCGAGCAGGGCCTCGCCGACGGGCCGGCCGGTGTCGGCGAGCAGCCGGCGCAGCGCCTCCGCCGCGTCCCAGCCCGGGCCCAGGAGGTCCGGGCCCAGGTGGCCGACCACGGAGCTCTCGTCGGCGGTGCGCAGCAGCTCCAGCACGGGCAGGCGGTATCCGACGGCCGTGCGGTCGGCGGTGGCCAGCACGGCGCGGATCTGGTGCCCGGGGCCGCCGCGCCACCGCTCGCCGGCGGCGTACACCCGCCAGGCGCCGTCCATCCGCAGGTGCGAGTGGAGGGTCAGTCCGCCTTCCACCCGCGTGAGCAGGTGCTTGCCGTGGGGGAGGACCTCGGTGACACGGCGGCCGGTGAGGTCCACGGTGGCCAGGGAAGGCACGCGCAGGTCGGAGCGGATCAGCGGGGCGCCGGTCAGGGCCCGGTCGAGCTCCCGCGCGGTGCGCCAGACGGTGTCTCCCTCGGGCATGCGTCTTCCTCCGCTTCTTCCCGCGTCCGTGTTCGTGTGCCGCAGGAGCAATCCGTTCAGGGCGCGCGCAGGCGCAGGCCCTTGGGCGTGGCGTGGAAGCCCGCCGTCTCCAGCAGGGGGCCCAGGGAGGAGGACAGCGCGGCCGCGCCGTTGACGCGCTCGACCGTGATGGTGCCGAGCGCGCCCGCGCGGGCCGCGGTGGCCAGCGCTTCGGCCGCCTCGCGCAGCCCCGGGTCGCCCGCTTCGGCCGTCTCGGCCCCCTCCTGCTGCGGCCAGGCGAGCAGGGTCTTGCCGCCACGCTCCATGTACAGGGCGAGCGCGCCGTCGAGGAGCACGACCAGCGAGCCCGCCTTGCGCCCCGGCTTGTGCGTGGCTCCGGCGGGCGGCTCGGGCCAGGAGAGCGCCGCGCCGTAGGCGTTGGCGGGGTCGGCCGCGGCGAGGACGACGGCCCGGGACCGGCGGGGGGCCGCGGAGGGGGCTTCCCACGGGGCGCCGGCCGGGGCGGCGGTGCCGCCGGCCGCCCGGTCGCGCGCCGTGCTCGCGGCCCGCAGCCGGTCGACCGCGCCGTCCATGGCGAACTGCGCGGCTCCCAGGCCCTCGACCACGTAGCCGCGGCGCGCCTGGCCGCTCTCCTCGAAGACGGACAGCACGCGGTACGCGGCGGAGAAGCCGCCCTCCACGCCTTCCGCGGCCACCGCTCCGCGGGTGACGACCCCGTGCCGGTCGAGGAGCGTACGGGCCAGGGCGTGGGCGCGGTGCGTGGGGTCGGGCTCGTGCGCGGGGAGCAGGGACCAGCGGCCCGCGACCGTGGGAGGGCCTCCGCGGGCGGCGGTCGGCGTGGTGGGCAGGCCGCCGCGCGCCGTGAAGGAGCCGTAGCGGCCGCGCGGCACCGCGCGCTTGGCGCGGTGCGCCGTGGAGCCCGCCGTCCGCCCCGAGCCGAGGAGGGCGCGCAGCGGGGCGAGGGTGTCGGTGGTGAGCCGGCCGGACCAGGCGAGGTCCCACAGGGCGTCGGCGATCTGCGGCTCCGTGACGTCGGGGACGGCGGCGCGCACGCGCTCGGCGATCTGCCGGAAGAACAGGCCGTAGCCGCCCGAGAGCGCGTCGAGCACCGCCTGGTGGACGGGGGAGATCTCCAGCGGGTGCGGGGCGGGCAGCAGCAGCGGGGCGGCGTCGGCGAGCAGCAGGGACACCCAGCCGTCCTTGCCGGGGAGGGCTCCGGCCCCGGCCCACACCACCTCACCCGCCGCGGTGAGTTCGTCGAGCATGGCCGGGGCGAAGTCGCGCACGCGGCCGGGGAGCACCAGCTTCTCCAGGGCGGACGCCGGGACCGGCGCGCCCTGCAACTGCTCGACGGCGCGCAGCAGTCCGTCGACGCCGCGCAGGCTGTGGGTGCCGACGTGCTGCCACTGGGGGAGGAACGCGGCCAGCGCAGCGGGCGGCACGGGCTCCAGCTCGTGCCGCAGGGCCGCGAGGGAGCGGCGGCGCAGCCTGCGCAGGACCGCCGCGTCGCACCACTCCTGGCCGATCCCCGAGGGGTGGAACTCTCCTTGGACGACGCGGCCGGTGGCCATGAGGCGCTGCAGCGCGCCGTCGGTCACGGCCGTGCCCAGGCCGAAGTGGGCGGCGGCCGCGGCGGACGTGAAGGGGCCGTGGGTGCGGGCGTACCGGGCGAGGAGGTCGCCCAGCGGGTCCTTGACCGGCTCGGTGAACGCCTCGGGGACGCCGACGGGCAGGGCCGTGCCCAGGGCGTCGCGCAGCCGCCCGGCGTCCTCGACGGCCGCCCAGCGCTCCTCGCCGGCGATCCGCACGCGCACGGCGCGCCGGGACTCCGCCAGCTCCCGCACCCAGGCGGGGTCGGCGCCGCGCTCGGCCAGGCCGGAGTCGGTCAGCGGGCCCAGCAGGCGCAGCAGGTCGGCGACGCCCTCGCGGTCCTTGGCGCGCCGGTCGTCCGTCAGCCACTGCAGCTCGCGCTCCAGGTCGGCCAGCACCTCCGCGTCGAGCAGCTCGCGCAGCTCGGCCTGGCCCAGGAGCTCGGCGAGCAGGCGCGAGTCCAGCGACAGGGCGGCCGCGCGGCGCTCCGCGAGCGGGGAGTCGCCCTCGTAGAGGAACTGGGCGACGTAGCCGAAGAGCAGCGAGCGGGCGAACGGCGACGGCTCGGGGGTGGTCACCTCCACGAGCCGGACGCGGCGCGATTCGATGTCGCCCATGAGCTCGGTGAGGCCGGGGACGTCGAAGACGTCCTGGAGGCACTCGCGGACGGCCTCCAGGATGATCGGGAACGAACCGAACTCCCCGGCCACCTGCAGCAGCTGGGCGGCGCGCTGGCGCTGCTGCCACAGCGGGGTGCGCTTGCCGGGGTTGCGCCGGGGAAGCAGCAGGGCCCGGGCGGCGCACTCGCGGAAGCGCGCGGCGAACAGGGCGGACCCCCCGACCTGGTCGGTGACGATCTGGTCGATCTCGCCCTTGTCGAAGGTGACGTCGGCGGCGCCGACGGGCGACTGCTCGCCGTCGTACTCCGCGCCCCGGCCGGCGGGATCGGCGTCCAGCAGGTCCAGCCCCATGAGGTCGGCGTCGGGCAGCCGCAGCACGATGCCGTCGTCGGCGTGCATCACCTGGGCGTCCATGCCGTACCGCTCGGCGAGCCGGGCGCCCAGGGCCAGCGCCCAGGGGGCGTGCACCTGCGCGCCGAAGGGCGAGTGGACGACGACGCGCCAGTCCCCGAGCTCGTCGCGGAAGCGCTCCACGACGATCGTCCGGTCGTCCGGCACGTGCCCGCACGCCTGGCGCTGCTCGTTCAAATAGGCCAGGACGTTGTCCGCCGCCCAGGTGTCGAGACCGGCGGAGGAGAGCCGCTCCCGGGCGGCGTCCGCGTCCGCGGAGCCGACCTCGCGCAGGAAGGCGCCCAGAGCGCGGCCCAGTTCGAGGGGGCGCCCCAGCTGGTCGCCCTTCCAGAACGGCAGGCGCCCCGGGACGCCGGGCGCGGGGGTGACGAGGACGCGGTCGCGCGTGATGTCCTCGATCCGCCACGAGGTGGTGCCCAGGGTGAAGACGTCGCCCACGCGCGACTCGTAGACCATCTCCTCGTCCAGCTCGCCGACCCGGCGGCCGCCCTTGGCGGCGTCCTTGGAGTCGGCTCCGGCCAGGAAGACGCCGAACAGGCCGCGGTCGGGGATGGTGCCGCCGGAGGTGACGGCGAGCCGCTGCGCCCCGGGGCGGCCCGTGACCGTACCGGCCACGCGGTCCCACACCAGGCGCGGCCGCAGCTCGGCGAAGGCGTCGGAGGGATAGCGGCCGGCGAGCATGTCGAGCACCGCCGTGTACGCCGACTCCGGCAGGGAGGCGAAGGGGGCGGCCTGCCGCACCAGGGCCAGCAGCTCCTCCACGTCCCAGGTGTCGACGGAGACCATGGAGACGATCTGCTGGGCCAGGACATCCAGCGGATTGGCGGGCACCCGCAGGGACTCGATGGACCCCGAGCGCATCCGCTCGGTCACCACGGCCGCCTGCACCAGGTCTCCCCGGTACTTGGGGAAGACGACGCCCGTGGACACCGCGCCGACCTGGTGGCCCGCGCGGCCGACCCGCTGCAGCCCGGAGGCGACCGACGGCGGCGACTCGACCTGCACCACCAGGTCGACCGCGCCCATGTCGATGCCCAGCTCCAGGCTGGAGGTGGCGACGACGGCGGGCAGCCGGCCCGCCTTGAGGTCCTCCTCGACCAGGGCCCGCTGCTCCTTGGAGACCGAGCCGTGGTGCGCGCGGGCGAGGACCGGCGGCGCCCCCCTGGCCGCGCCGGACTCGGCCATCAGCTCGGCGGGGGAGTGGTGCTCGGGCAGGGGCGTGCCCGTGGCGCGCTCGTGGGCGATCTCGTTCAGCCGGTTGCACAGCCGCTCGGCCAGCCGGCGGGAGTTGGCGAAGACGATGGTGGAGCGGTGCGCCTGGACGAGATCGGCGATCCGCTCCTCCACATGGGGCCAGATGGACGGCCTGTCCTTGCCGTCACCGCCGTCCTGGACCGGTGAGGCGCCCAGCTCGCCCAGGTCCTGCACCGGCACGACCACCGAGAGGTCGAACTCCTTGCCGGACGGAGGCTGGACGATCTCCACCCGTCGCCGCGGCGAGAGATAGCGGGCCACTTCGTCCACCGGCCGGACGGTCGCGGAGAGGCCGATGCGCCGCGCGGGGCGGGGCAGCAGTGCGTCGAGCCGCTCCAGGGACAGGGCGAGGTGGGCGCCCCGCTTGGTGCCCGCCACGGCGTGCACCTCGTCGAGGATGACGGTCTCCACGCCCTTGAGCGCCTCCCTGGCGGCGGACGTGAGCATCAGGAAGAGCGACTCGGGGGTCGTGATCAGGATGTCCGGCGGGCGGTTGACGAGGGCCCGGCGCTCGGCGGGCGGGGTGTCGCCGGAGCGGATCCCGACGCGCACCTCCGGCTCGGGCAGCCCCAGGCGGACGGCCGCCTGCCGGATGCCCGTCAGCGGGCTGCGGAGATTGCGCTCCACGTCCACCGCGAGGGCCTTGAGGGGGGAGACGTAGAGCACCCGGCAGCGCTTCTTGGTCTCGGCCGGGGGAGGGACGCTCGCCAGCCGGTCGAGCGAGGCGAGGAAGGCCGCCAGCGTCTTACCGGATCCCGTGGGCGCGACCACCAGGACGTCCGACCCCTCGCCGATGGCCCGCCAGGCCCCTTCCTGCGCCGCCGTGGGCGCGCTGAAGGCTCCCGTGAACCACGCGCGCGTCGCTTCGGAGAACCCCGCGAGGGCTCCGTCCGCATCCGCCGCCGCACCGGCCGCCGTCTCGTCCGCCATGCCACCCATCGTGCACCGCACCACTGACAATGACCCGAACCCGCAGGTCAGCCCAGGCGGTCGGGCGAAAGCGAGGCCGGCCGGAGAGGAGTGGAGCGGCGGGGGCCTACGCCGTCACACGGGGCGGGCGTAAGCGCGCAGGGTCAGCAGCGCGGAGAGCGTCACCATGGGACGGCTCTCCAGGCGGGTGCCGGGCGCCCATTCGCGCCAGCGGATCGGCCAGCCGCCGTCCTCCTGCTGCGAGGCGGCGAGGAAGTCCAGCGAATGGTCCAGCTCGGCATCGGTGAACCAGGAGCGGGCCAGCGAGTCCGGGGCGGGCGCGAAGTCGTGCGGGTAGTGGTGCTCACCCGGTGCGTACCCCTCCGGGACGGGGTAGTCGGCCACGCGCGCGGGGTCCAGGACCGCCAGCCGCTGCTCCCGCACGGCCCGGCCCAGGCGCTCGGCCGCGGTGCGGGCACGCGCCCGGTCGGGCGCCCCGTCCAGGAAGGCGACGGCAGCCTCTACCTCGTACGGGTGAGTTCTGGTCCCGTTTCCGAGGGCCTCGACCGCGGCCCAGCAGAAGTCGGTCGCCCGGAACAGCCACGCGTGCCAGACCTCGTTGCGGTGCAGGAGCCCCACCACGGGGCCGGTGGCCAGCAGGTCGCTCGGCGGATCCTCCACGACGGGGATCCACGGGGCCGCCGGATAGCCGCGCAGCGAGGGGTGGAGCGCGGGGAGCGCGCCGTCGGCGGTGGAGACGGACGTCAGGTAGCGGCAGACGCGCTCCATGCGCCGGTCGCCGCAGCGGCCGATCTCGTCGAGGACGCGCAGCGCGTAGACGGTGTGCAGCGGCTGGCTCACCGGGCCGCGCAGATCCGGCTCCAGGGCGAAGCCGTAGCCGCCGTCCTCGCCCAGGTAGGCCGTCAGGGCGGACTCCACGGCGTCGGGGCCGCCGTCCAGGAAGTGAAAGGCGAATCTCCGCTGCTCCAGGACGCGGGCGGTCAGCCAGATGAACTGTTCGGCACGGACTGCGGGGGATGTTCCGGATCGGGCCATGCACCGACCGTAGGGCGGGAAACGGCCCCCGGTCACCGCCTCGTGCCGGGCAGCACCCTCAGGGGCGGGATACTGGGCGCATGCGGTTGACGGTTTTCTGGCAGCGGATGGCGAATCATTTCGGCGCGGCGTACGCCGACTCCTTCGCACGTGACCACGTGATGTCCGAGCTGGGCGGGAGGACGGTGCACGAGGCGCTGGACGCGGGCTGGAACGCCAAGGACGTGTGGCGCGCGGTGTGCAGGGCGATGGACATCCCCGAGGACAGGCGGTGACATACCGGGCGGCCGCCTCAGGATTCCGTTTCATCCGATAGGCCACACTTGCGGCGTGGTAGACGACCCCGTTCCGGAACCCGCCCCACCACCACCGCCTCCGTCCGGCCCCGGCACCGCCATGCCGCGCTGGCTGCCCCGCGCGATGGTGACCGCGCTCGCCCTGCTCGCCTGCTTCATGCTGGCGGTCTGGGCCTTCCAGCAGCTCATCGGGCTGCTGCTCAACGTCCTGATCGCCTTCTTCCTCGCACTGGCCGTCGAGCCGGCCGTCTCCCGGCTGGCCGCCCGCGGCATGCGCCGCGGGCTCGCGACGGGCCTGGTCTTCCTCGCCGTCACCGTCGTCGTCGCGGGTTTCTTCGCGCTGCTCGGCTCGATGCTCGCCGATCAGATCATGACCATGGTGGAGAACTTCCCCTCCTACCTGGACGCGGTGATCAAGTGGGTCAACCGGGTGTTCCACACGCGCCTGTCCCGCGTCGCGGTCCAGGAGAGCCTGCTGCACTCGGAGTGGCTCCAGCGGTACGTGAAGAGCAGCGCCAGCGGGGTCCTGGACATCTCGGCCACCGTCCTGGGCGGGCTGTTCCAGCTGCTCACCGTGCTGCTCTTCTCGTTCTACTTCGCGGCCGACGGTCCCCGGCTGCGCCGTGCCCTGTGCTCCGTGCTGCCGCCGCGCCGGCAGGCGGAGGTGCTGCGCGCCTGGGAGCTCGCCGTCTCCAAGACCGGCGGCTACATCTACTCGCGCGCCCTGATGGCCCTGATCTCCGGCATCGCCCACTACGTGCTGCTGGTGATCCTCGGGGTGCCCTACGCCCCGGCGCTCGCGATCTGGGTGGGCTTCGTCTCCCAGTTCATCCCGACCATCGGCACCTACCTCGCGGGCGCCCTGCCCGTGCTGCTCGCCTTCACGGTGAACCCCTGGTACGCGGTCTGGGTGCTCGGCTTCGTCGTGGTCTACCAGCAGTTCGAGAACTACGTGCTCCAGCCGCGCATCACCGCGCGGACCGTCGACATCCACCCCGCCGTCGCCTTCGGGTCGGTGGTGGCGGGCGCGGCCCTGCTCGGGGCGGTGGGCGCCCTGGTGGCCATCCCGGCGACGGCGACCCTGCAGGCCTTCCTCGGGGCGTACGTGAGGCGCTACGAGATCGCGCCGGCCCCGGAGCGGCGCGCTTGACACCAAAATCGAACATCCATTCTTATGGGTTCCCCGGCGCTGTGGAGCCGTGAGCGGAACCGCGTCCCGGGCCCCTTTCCGGGCCGGGTTATCCACAGGCCGGAGCGACGCCCGGGCGCATTGTCAGTGGCAGGCGTTAGCGTCGTGGACGTGAAGCGATCGACTCAAGCAAACCGGGTGGAACCCATGGCAGGCACCGACCGCGAGAAGGCGCTGGACGCCGCGCTCGCACAGATTGAACGGCAATTCGGCAAGGGCGCCGTGATGCGCCTCGGAGAGCGGCCGAACGAGCCGATCGAGGTCATCTCCACCGGGTCGACCGCTCTCGACGTCGCCCTCGGCGTCGGCGGCCTCCCGCGCGGCCGCGTGGTGGAGATCTACGGACCGGAGTCCTCCGGTAAGACGACCCTGACCCTCCACGCCGTGGCCAATGCCCAGCGGGCCGGCGGCACGGTGGCCTTCGTGGACGCCGAGCACGCGCTCGACCCCGAGTACGCCAAGAAGCTCGGCGTCGACATCGACAACCTCATCCTCTCCCAGCCGGACAACGGCGAGCAGGCCCTCGAGATCGTCGACATGCTGGTCCGCTCCGGCGCGCTCGACCTGATCGTCATCGACTCCGTCGCGGCCCTGGTGCCGCGTGCGGAAATCGAGGGCGAGATGGGCGACTCGCACGTGGGTCTCCAGGCCCGCCTGATGAGCCAGGCGCTCCGCAAGATCACCAGCGCGCTCAACCAGTCCAAGACCACCGCGATCTTCATCAACCAGCTCCGCGAGAAGATCGGCGTGATGTTCGGCTCCCCCGAGACCACGACGGGTGGCCGGGCGCTGAAGTTCTACGCCTCGGTGCGCATCGACATCCGCCGCATCGAGACCCTGAAGGACGGCACGGAGGCGGTCGGCAACCGCACCCGCTGCAAGGTCGTCAAGAACAAGGTCGCGCCGCCCTTCAAGCAGGCCGAGTTCGACATCCTCTACGGCCAGGGCATCAGCCGCGAGGGCGGTCTGATCGACATGGGCGTCGAGCACGGCTTCATCCGCAAGGCCGGTGCCTGGTACACCTACGAGGGCGACCAGCTCGGCCAGGGCAAGGAGAACGCCCGCAACTTCCTCAAGGACAACCCCGACCTCGCCAACGAGATCGAGAAGAAGATCAAGGAGAAGCTGGGCGTGGGCGTCAAGCCCGGGGCCGAGGAGAGCGAGCCCGCTGCGGACGCCGCGGCCGCCGATCCGGCCAAGTCCGTGCCCGCCCCGGCGAAGTCCACGGCGAAGGCGGCCAAGGCCACGGCTGCCAAGAGCTGATCCATGGCACGGCGATGGGAGTACCCCCGGCCGGACGCCGGGGAGGACCCGCCGGGACCGGACGTGGACGACCGTACCGGCGGTGGCGCCCCCTCCTCGTCGAGGGCCGGGGACGACGGGGCACCGCCGCGGCCCGAGGAGCAGGCGCGGGCGATCTGCCTGCGCCTGCTCACCGGGACCCCGCGCACCCGCAAGCAGCTCGCGGACGCCCTCGCCAAGCGGGGGATCCCGGACGAGGTCGCCGAGGAGGTCCTCTCCCGCTTCGAGGACGTGGGCCTGATCGACGATGCGGCGTTCGCCGGGGCCTGGGTCGAGTCCCGGCACCACGGCCGCGGCCTGGCCCGCCGGGCCCTGGCGCGCGAGCTGCGCACCAAGGGCGTCGACTCCGCAGTGATCGAGGAGGCGGTGGGGCAGCTCGACGCCGAGCAGGAGGAGCACACCGCCCGCGAGCTGGTCGAGCGCAAGCTCCGCTCCACCCGCGGGCTGGACCGCGAGAAGCGGCTGCGCCGCCTCGCCGGGATGCTCGCCCGCAAGGGCTATTCCGAGGGCCTCGCCCTGCGCGTGGTGCGCCGCGCGCTGGAGGAGGAGGGCGAGGACCCGGAGCTGCTGGACCACTGCCTGCCGGACGTTTAGGCCCGTCGCGGCGGGGCCGCCCGCGGATGCCGTCATGCCGTCATGCCGTCATGCCGTCATGCCGTCATGCCGCCTTGTCGGCACGTCGCCGCCATGGCCTCCTTCACGTGCCGGCGTGCTGGTGCGAGCCGGCGTGCTCTACGTCCCGGCGTCCACCGGCAGGCCCGCCGCGCGCCACGCCTGGAAGCCGCCCGCCAGGTCCGTGGCGCGGTGCAGGCCCAGCAGGCGCAGGGAGGCTGCGGCCAGGCTTGAGGCGTACCCCTCGTTGCAGATCACGACGATCCGCAGGTCATGCCCGGTCGCTTCGGCGGCGCGGTGCTCGCACAACGGGTCGAGCCGCCATTCCAGCTCGTTGCGCTCCACCACCAGCGCCCCGGGGATGAGCCCGTCGCGCTCCCGCAGCGCCGCGTACCGGATGTCCACCAGCAGCCCGCCCCCGGCGTGGGCGGCCGCGGCCTCCGCGGGGCCGAGCCGGTCCAGGCCCTCCCGCGCGGCCGCCAGGAGCTCCTCGACCCTCACGCCCACTCCTGCGGCCATTCGACCTGCTCCAGCCGCAGCACCTGCCCGCTGCGGCTGTAACGCCGCATGAGCGGCAGCGGCGGGTAGTAGGCGTGCACGGACACCGCGTGCTGCTCCGCCGAGGCGTTGAAGACCTGGTGCACGTGGTGGGCGCCGAAGGCCCGGCCCTCACCCTCGGAGAGCTTCCGCTCGCGGTCGATGTCGTCGGCCAGCTCCAGGCTCCTCCAGCCGTCGGTGGGCATCCGGGCCGCGAGCGAGTGCTCGGTCAGCACGCCTCCGGCGGTGGCGAACGCGCCGTGCGAACCGCCGTGGTCGTGCCAGCCGGTGCCGGTCCCGGGCGGCCAGCCGATCAGCCAGGCTTCGCTGTCACCCGGCCCGTTCAGCCGCATCCAGGTGCGGCCCTGGGGGTCCAGGGGGAGGGAGGAGACCAGCTGTGTGTCGGCGGCCGCGCGGCGGGCGAAGGCGAGCAGGTCGGCTTCGGAGGGCGCCCCGGGGGAGCCGGGGGCGACCGTGGAGGAGCCGGGCACGGGCGTGGGCAGGGGGAGGAACACGGGAACCGTCCTGGGTGATCGCGAAGGGGCGCGCGGCGGCAGGCGCACGGAGCGCACACGCAGGCTGCGCGGAGGGAATGCGGATCAGCAGGACGGACGACAGACGCAGCCCGCGTAGCGGAGCAGGTCCAGATGGACCCTCCGCCAGAAGCGCGCGCCGGTGTCAGTCACGTTCCGTAGTCAATCATGGTGATCGGTGCCGGTCAACGGTTGGCTGTGGCTTCGCTGGGGGCTTCCGACGGCGGCTGCGCGCTCCCGGCGCCCTTCCCGCCCCCGGGGGCCGCGCCCGCCGCCGCGGTCCCGGCGGAGCCGGAGCGGCCCTCGTCACCGGCTTCCGCGCCGCCGGCCGCCCCGCCCCGTACGGCGTCCGCGCACGCGTACAGCTCTGCGGGCCGCACCCCGGCGAGCGCCGCGACCAGGTGGCCGTCAGGGCGGACCACCAGCACGGTGTGGGCCGGGGCGCCCGGATACTCGTCGGTGACGAGCAGTTCGGCGCGCATGGGCAGGGCGCTGACGGCGGCAACCAGCTGCGGCATGAGCCCGGCGTCCGCCCAGTGCCGGCGCTCCCACACCCCGCTGCCCGGGGCGGTCAGGATCACCAGGAGGTCGCCGCCGAGTCGCTCCCGCAGCGGCACGATGGTGCCGTCCGGTGCCGTCACCGCCACGTTCTCCGCCTGCGCCCCCGGCGGGGTGTCCACGGCGACGGAGCCGGCCGGCGGTGCGGCCGGTGCCAGGGGCGTGTGGGGGTACGAGGGGGGCGTGCCGAGCTGCCCGCGCCCGAGGTGGCCGTCGGTGAGCAGCTCGTCGTGCCCGCGCAGGGCGCCCGGCACCAGCGTGCGCCGTACGGCGCTCCATCCTCCCTCGCCCCGAACCGCCGGGAGGGCCCGGTCGGCGGCGCGCAGCCGGGCGCCGACGGCTCCGCGCCGCTCGGCCTGGTAACTGTCGAGCAGGGTCTCCGAGGCGCCGTGGTGCCAGGCCAGGGCCAGCTTCCAGGCGAGGTTCCCGGCGTCGCGCAGCCCCTCGTCGAGACCGTGGGTGCCGAGCGCGCCCAGCAGGTGTGCGGCATCTCCGGCGAGGAAGGCGCGGCCGGTGCGCATCCGGCGCGTGAGGCGGTGGTGCACGAGGTGCACGCCGGTGTCCAGGAGCTCGTAGGGCGGGACGTCTCCGCACCAGGCGGCCAGCGAGTCGCGCACCCGGGTCAGGAGGGCGTCGGGCGTGACGAGTTCGCCGCCGGGGGGCAGCGGCCAGTCGAGCCGCCACACGCCGCCGGGCAGGGGGCGGGCCGTCACCTCGCCGCCCCGTGCGGGCGACCGCTGCAGCACGGCCTCGCCGGGCCACGGCAGCTCGGCCCGGAGCGCGGCGACCGCGTACCGCTCGACGGCCGTGCGCCCGGGGAAGCGGGCGCCGAGCAGCTTGCGCACGGTCGACCGGGCGCCGTCGCAGCCGACGAGATAACTGCCCCGCCAGGCCGAGCTGTTGTCGCCGCGGAGGTGGGCGGAGATCCCGAAGGCGTCCTGCCGCAGGTTCTCCAGGCGGGCCCCGCGGACGATCCGCACCTTCTCCTCGGAGACCAGTGCGGCCTTCAGCTCCCGCGTCAGCGCGTGCTGCGGCAGGTGCAGCGGTGAGGGGCCGGCCGTCTCCGCGCCCTCGGTGGCGCCGGCTTCCGCGGCTTCCCCGGGGGGCGTGAACGCCAGCCGGCTGACGACCGTGCGGCGCCGCATGGTGCGCCAGCCCGTCCAGCGGGCTCCGTCCTCCGTGGCGCATCCCAGGCGCTCCAGCAGGGCCGCGGTGTCCGGGCCGAGCACGACCGTACGGGCCAGGCGCTCCTCGCCCGGCGCGGGGCCGTCGGAGGCCTCGTCGAGGAGGACGACGCGCACCTCGTGGCGGGCGAGGCACAGGGCGAGCATGAGGCCGACCGGGCCCGCCCCGACGACGATCACCGGGTCCACGGCACGGCTCCACGGTGCGCGCTGCGGCCGAGATCCCTGCCGGGGGCTCCACGGTACGTACGGGGCGTACGGGACGTTCGGGATCCGACGGGGGGAACGCGGTGCTCGATCACAGAACGTATGCAACCCACTGCGGGTGCGTGCGTCAAGTGATCAGGGCGCTCGCTGCGGCGCGCCGCACGCGGCGCGCCCCGCCGGCCTGCCCGGCCGACGGGGCGTCACGCGCGGAGGATCAGCCCCCGTGGGGCGGCTGTGCGCCGGAGGCTCCGTCCGCGCCCGCGGCGGTCCCGGTCGTGACGGCGCCCGCGGCCGCCGGCATCGCGGGCGGGCTGCCCTTGCGCGAGCGCTGCGTGCGCCGTTCGACCCAGGTGGCCACGGAAGACAGCGCGAGGCAGAGCAGGATGTAGATCGAACCGAAGATGATGACCATCGGGATGAAGGCGTAGACGCCGTTCACGGGCTTGGTCTGCTCGGCGAAGGCCTTGCCCACGAAGAGCAGCTCTTCGTAGAGGATGACGAACCCGAGCGCGGTGTCCTTCAGCGTCACCACGAGCTGGCTGATGATCGACGGCAGCATCGTCCGCACGGCCTGCGGGATCAGGACGCCCGACATCACCTGTGTCTTGCGCAGCCCGAGCGCGTAGGCGGCCTCGCTCTGGCCCCGGGGCACCGCGTTGATGCCGGAGCGGAAGATCTCGGCCTGCACGGAGCCGTTGTAGAGGGTGAGCCCGAGGACGAGCGCCCACATCGGATCGTTGGTGAAGACGCCCGCGAAGAGCAGGAAGATCATGATCATCAGCGGCATGGAGCGGAAGAACTCCACCACCACCGTGGCGGCCCAGCGCACCGGCCGGTGGTCGGACAGCCGGGCGGCCGCCAGCACCGCGCCGAGCGAGACCGAGAGCACCGCCGCGATGGCGAACGTCTTCAGGGTCGTCAGCAGGCCGTCGACGATCCGCTGGTGGGTGTCGCTGTACTCGTAGTCGTCCCACAGGCCGGCCTGGAACTGCCCCGTGTCGTCCAGCCTGTAGATGACGAACGCGATCAGGGCGAGGATCGCCACCGTGGAGAGCGCACCGTAGAGGCGGTTGCGGGCCCGTGCCCGGGGGCCGGGGGCGTCGTAGAGGACGTTGGCGCTCACCGGACCACCGCCAGACGGTTCTCCAGCAGCCGGAACAGACCACTGATCGCGAGGGTGATGATGATGTAGCAGATCGCGATCCAGAGGAAGATCACGTAGATGTTGTAGCCGGTGTCGGCGTTGAGCGACTTCTGCACCGACCCCAGCTGCGTGACGTTGAAGCCCGAGGCGATCGCCGTGTTCTTGGCGAGGGCGATCATGAGGCTGCCGATGGGAGGCACCGCAGTGCGGGTGGCCTGGGGCAGCACGACCTGGCTCAGCGTCTGGTTGAAGGTCATCCCGATCGAGCGGGCGGCCTCGGCCTGGCCCACCGGTACGGAGTTGATGCCGGACCGGACGGCCTCGCAGATGAACGCCGAGGTGTAGCACCCGAGCGTCAGCACGGCGAGCCAGAAGGAGTCCCAGCCCTTGAGGCCGAGGGCGGGCAGGCCCAGGGTGACGGCGAGGAACAGCAGCACCAGGGGGGTGTTGCGCAGCAGCGTCACCCAGGTGGTGCCGAATATTCGCAGGGCGGGCACCGGGGAGACCCGGAACGCCGCCATCAGTATGCCCAGCACCAGGGCCAGCAGCCCGCTGAGCCCCGTGAGCTCCACGGTGCCGAGGAATCCTTCGCGGAACTCCGCGAAGTGGTCCGACAGAACGTTCAAGGCATCGCTCCCGGCTGATCAGTAGCGGATCACGTGCGGATCAGTAGCGGTCGATCGCGGGCGGGTTCGGCGCGGGGATGCCGGCGAGGCCGATGGTGGCGTCGTAGGCCTTCTTCCAGTCGCCGTTCTTCTCGTGCGCCTCGATGGCGTCGTTGACGGCCGCGCGCAGCGCCTTGTCGTCCTTCTTCACGCCCACGCCGTAGGGCTCCGTGGAGAACGGGTTGCCGACCACCTTCAGGGCGCCCTTGTTCTCCGCGGCATAGCCCTTGAGGAGGGTGTCGTCGGTCGTCACGGCGTCGACCGTGCCGGAGACGAGCTCCTGGACGCACAGCTGGTAGCCCTGCTGGGCCTTGACCTCCCCGACGCCGTACTTGGGCTCCTTGATGCGCTTGAGCGGCGTGGAGCCGGTCACCGAGCAGACCTTCTTGCCCTTGAGGTCCTCAGGTCCCTTGATGCTGCTGTCGGCCTTCACCAGCAGGTCCTGGCCGGCGACGTAGTACGGGCCGGCGAAGTCGACCTGCTTCTTGCGCTCGTCGTTGATCGTGTAGGTGCCGACGTAGAAGTCGACGCCGCCGCTGGCGATCTGCGTCTCGCGGGCCTCGGACGGCACCGTCTTGAACTTGATGTGGGCCTCGTCGAAGCCGAGGTCGGCCGCGATCATCCGGGCGATCTCCACGTCGAAGCCGGAGCGCTTCTTGGAGGTGGGGTTCTCGTAGCCCAGGCCGGGCTGGTCGGCCTTGGTGCCGATGGTGATCGTCTTGCCCTTGATCCTGTCGAAGACGGGCGAGCCCTTGACGTCGGCCGAGGTGTTCACCTTGTAGGTCGGAGCGGCCGGCGCGGTCTTGCCGTCGGCGGGCTTGTCGGCCTTGTCGTCGTCCGGGCTGCCCGACTTCCCGCAGGCGGTGGCGGTCGCGGTGAGGGCCAGTGCCACGGCGGCGGCTGCGACGGTCTTGCGGAGCTTCATGGTGAACATCCTTTGCGTCTGCAGGTGGAGCGGAGTGGTTCGGGGCAGCCGTGACGGGAGGGGCCGAACGGGCCGGGTCCGGCGTGGTGGTGCGGCGGCGCGGTCGGTGGTGCGGCGCGGTCGGTGGTCCGGTCAGTGATGCAGGATCTTCGAGAGGAAGTCCTTCGCACGGTCACTGCGCGGATTGCTGAAGAACTGGTCCGGCCGCGCCTCCTCGACGATGCGGCCGTCGGCCATGAACACCACGCGGTTGGCGGCGGAGCGGGCGAAGCCCATCTCGTGGGTGACGACGATCATCGTCATGCCGTCCCGGGCGAGTTGCTGCATGACCTCCAGCACCTCGTTGATCATCTCCGGGTCGAGCGCGGACGTCGGCTCGTCGAACAGCATCACCTTCGGGTCCATGGCCAGGGCGCGGGCGATGGCCACGCGCTGCTGCTGGCCGCCCGAGAGCTGGGCGGGGTACTTGTCCGCCTGGGCGCCGACGCCGACCCGGTCGAGGAGGGCGCGCGCCTTCTCCTCGGCCTTACCCCGGTCCGTCCTGCGCACCTTGATCTGACCCAGCGTCACATTCTCCAGCACGGTCTTGTGCGCGAAGAGGTTGAAGGACTGGAAGACCATGCCGACGTCGGCACGCAGCCGGGCCAGCTCCTTGCCCTCCTGGGGCAGCGGTCTGCCGTCGATGGTGATCGATCCGGAATCCGTGGTTTCCAGACGGTTGATGGTCCGGCACAGCGTCGACTTGCCGGAACCGGACGGGCCGATCACGACGACGACCTCGCCGCGCGCGATCGTCAAGTCGATGTCCTGGAGGACATGCAGGGCGCCGAAGTGCTTGTTGACGCTCTTCAGGACGACCAGTGGGTCCGCGGCGGCAGTGGTCCCGCCGGTCACCGATACTTCGCTCATCGGCGTTCCTCGCTCCATCCTCCTCGATTGGGAGGACCCTAATGAGCGGCACCGACCAGCGTCATTACATCTGAGCTGAAATTGAGCATAACGATCCGGCCGCAAAGGGACACTCTGCGTGAAGGGGGCGCGCGGCGCACACGCCGGTCGCGCGGGCGTACCGGCTGGATAACGGAAGCCCGCTCACTCCCGGATCCCCCTTGACGGAGCGGGCCTCCATCAGCGTGGATGCGGGGGTGCCCACGCTGCGGTCACAGGGAGGGGGCCGTATGAGACTGCTGCTCGTGGAGGACGACGACCACGTCGCCGCGGCCCTGGCGGCGGTGCTGTCCCGGCACGGCTTCGACGTCACCCACGCCCGGAGCGGCGAGGAGGCGCTGCGCGCCCTGCTGCCCGACACGGGAGCGCCCTTCGCCGTCGTCCTGCTCGACCTCGGCCTGCCCGATCAGGACGGCTTCGAGGTCTGCGGCAAGATCCGCAAGCGCACCGGCATCCCCGTCATCATGGTCACCGCCCGCGCCGACACCCGCTCCAAGATCCACGGCCTCAACCTCGGCGCCGACGACTACGTGGTCAAGCCCTACGACACCGGTGAACTCCTCGCCCGCATCCACGCCGTGGCCCGCCGCAAGCCGCCCGCCGGCAACGGCCCCGAGGAGCCGCAGGAGCCCGCCGCGCCGCACTCGCTCCGGCTGGGCAGCCTCACCATCGAACTCCCCAACCGCGAGGTCTCCGTGGCCGGTACGGCCGTCCCGCTCACCCGTAAGGAGTTCGACCTGCTGGCCCTGCTCGCCCAGCGGCCCGGCGTCGTCTTCCGCCGCGAACAGATCATCAGCGAGGTGTGGCAGACCAGTTGGGAAGGGACCGGGCGCACCCTGGAGGTGCACATCGCCTCCCTGCGCGCCAAGCTCCGCATGCCCGCCCTCATCGAGACGGTCCGCGGAGTCGGCTACAAAATCGTCGTCCCGGCCCGGTGAGAGCCGGCCGACCCCGTGCGCACACGACTCCTTCCGCTCCTCATCGTCCTCCTCGCGGGGGTGCTGCTGGCCCTCGGGTTCCCCCTCGCCGCCAGCATCGCCGCGGCCGAGCAGCAGCGCGTGGTCGTCGACCGCATCGACGACACCGCCCGCTTCGCGGCCCTCGCCCAGTTCGTCACCACGCGGCCGTCCGACCAGGCCGCCGAGACGGACGAGCGGTTCAACACCCTGCGCGCCGAACTCCTGCGCTACGAGGAGCTGTACGACATCAGGGTCGGCATCTTCTACCGCGACGGCGCGGCCATGGCGGTCGCCCCACGGCGCTGGCAGGTGCCCTCCGACGGTGAGGGTCAGCGGGCCTTCCAGGAGGCCCTGGCGGGGCGCCGCAGCCACGACCCCGGGCAGGTCTGGCCGCTGCAGCACCGGCGGCTCGCCGTCGCCTCCCCCGTCATCCGCGACGGCGACGTCGTCGCGGTCGTCGTCACCGATTCGCCCACCGGGCAGCTGCGCTCGCGCATCCTGCACTCCTGGATGCTGCTCGTGGCGGGCGAGACCGCCGCGATGCTCGTCGCCGTCGCCGCCGCGTTCCGCCTCACGGGCTGGGTGCTGCGCCCCGTACGGACCTTGGACGCCGCCACGCACGGCATCGCCACGGGGCGGCTGAACTCCCGCGTCGCCGCCGACAGCGGGCCGCCCGAGCTGCGCCGCCTGGCGCGCTCCTTCAACGAGATGGCCGACAACGTCGAGACCGTCCTGGAGCAGCAGCGCGCCTTCGTCGCCGACGCCTCGCACCAGCTGCGCAATCCGCTCGCCGCCCTCCTGCTGCGCATCGACCTCCTCGCCCTGGACCTCCCCTCCGACCACACGGAGGTCGCCTCCGTACGGACCGAAGGCAAGCGCCTCGCGCGCGTGCTCGACGACCTCCTCGGCCTCGCCCTCGCCGAGCACGCCGCCGCCGACCTCCAGCTGACCGACATAGCGGAGATCGTCACCGACCGGGTGGGGGCCTGGTCACCGGTCGCCGACCGGGAGCAGGTGGCGCTCACCTACAGCGGCCCGGCCGCGGTGACGGGCTGGGCCGACCCGGTCGCTCTCTCCAGCGCCCTCGACGCGGTGGTGGACAACGCGCTCAAGTTCACGCCAGGAGGCTCGCCGGTCCACGTCAGCATCGAGGTCGAGGGCGACTGCGTCGGCATCACGGTCGCCGACGGCGGCCCCGGCCTGACGGACGAGGAGCTCACCCGCATCGGCGACCGCTTCTGGCGCAGCAGCCGCCACCAGAACGTCTCCGGCTCGGGCCTGGGCCTGTCCATCTCCCGGGCCCTCCTCGCGGCGGGCGGTGCCACCCTCACGTACGTCCCCAACGAGCCGCAGGGCCTGCGGGCGGTGATCAAGGTGCCACGGCAGGGAGGGGTCGCGACCGGAGCTCCTCAGGGCCTGACCGAGAAGTAGTGGCCGCTCACGGCTTGACCGACAGGTAGTAGCGGCGTGCCCCCGCGTGCAGCTGCAGGGGATCGGTGAAGATCGCCGTACGGAGATCGACCTTCTGCGCCGCGTGCACCGTCTGCCCTATGCGGTCCCTGCTGTTCATCACGGAGCGGGTGACGCTCTCCGCCAGCTCCGGATCCGCGTGGTCCATGGTGACGAGGAGGTTCGCCACCGCCAGCGTCTTCACCGCCTGCGTCGCCCGCAGCTCCGGGTAGGCGTCCACGGGCATCACCGCGGCCCGGTAGTAGTGCGTCTGCGGCCCCTGTGCGTGCAGCGGCGCGATCAGGTCGCTCAGCTGCACCAGGCGGATGGACAGCCGCAGGCCGAGCGTCTGGACCGCGTTCGTGGGCAGCCCCCCGGACCAGAAGAACGCGTCCAGCTCCCCCCGCTCCAGCAGCCCCGGCATCCTGTCGATGCCGACCCGCACCGGCGTGATGTCCTTGTCGAAGTCCAGCCCCGCCGCCTTCAGCAGCCGCCGCGTGATCAGCTGCACCCCGGAGTCGTCCGTCCCCACGCCCACCCGCAGGCCCCGCAGGTCCCGCGCGGACTGCACCCGCGAGGACTTCTCCACCACCAGCTGGATGTAGTCGTCGTACAGCCGGGCACAGGCGCGCAGCCCCGCCGCGCCCGGCTTCCCCTCGTCGCGGTAGGTGGCGACCGAGTCCGCGGTGGCCAGGGTGAAATCCGCCTCACCGGAAGTGAGCTGCCGCAGGTTGTCGATCGACCCCTGGCTGCGCCGCAGGCGCACGTCCAGCGCCGGCATGTCGTGACCCAGGTCCTCCTTGAGGAGGTCCCCGTACTTGGCGTACACGCCCGTCGGCACCCCGGTGGCGAACGACATCCGCCCGGCCGGCGACGTGTCGCCGTGCAGGGACACCAGCCACCACACCAGCAGGACGAGCACGGCGGCGCCCGCCGCGGCCGCACGGAGGACGCGGCGCCTTCCAGGGCGCGGGGAAAGGGAGAGGCGGGTTGTCCGGGGGACCACGTACCCTGGTCGATTGAGATGAGTGCGAAGACATACGAGGTGCGCACCTACGGGTGCCAGATGAACGTCCATGACTCCGAGCGGCTGTCGGGCCTGCTGGAGGACGCGGGCTATGTCCGTGCGCCCGAGGGCACCGCGGAGGGCGACGCCGACGTCGTCGTCTTCAACACCTGCGCGGTGCGGGAGAACGCCGACAACAAGCTCTACGGCAACCTCGGCCGGCTGGCCCCCATGAAGACGAAGCGTCCCGGGATGCAGATCGCCGTCGGCGGCTGCCTCGCCCAGAAGGACCGCGACACGATCGTGAAGCGGGCCCCCTGGGTCGACGTCGTCTTCGGCACGCACAACATCGGCAAGCTGCCCGTGCTGCTCGAGCGCGCCCGCATCCAGGAAGAGGCGCAGGTCGAGATCGCCGAGTCCCTGGAGGCGTTCCCCTCGACGCTGCCGACGCGCCGCGAGAGCGCCTACGCGGCCTGGGTGTCCATCTCCGTCGGGTGCAACAACACCTGCACGTTCTGCATCGTCCCGGCGCTGCGCGGCAAGGAGAAGGACCGTCGCACGGGCGACATCCTCGCCGAGATCGAGGCGCTCGTCGCCGAGGGCGTCAGCGAGATCACCCTGCTCGGCCAGAACGTCAACGCCTACGGCTCCGACATCGGCGACCGCGAGGCGTTCTCCAAGCTGCTGCGCGCCTGCGGCAAGATCGAGGGCCTGGAGCGGGTCCGCTTCACCTCCCCGCACCCGCGCGACTTCACCGACGACGTGATCGCCGCCATGGCCGAGACGCCGAACGTGATGCACCAGCTGCACATGCCGCTGCAGTCCGGCTCGGACACCGTCCTGAAGGCGATGCGCCGCTCGTACCGCCAGGAGCGCTTCCTCGGCATCATCGAGAAGGTGCGCGCCGCCATGCCGGACGCCGCCATCTCCACCGACATCATCGTGGGCTTCCCCGGCGAGACCGAGGAGGACTTCGAGCAGACCATGCACGTCGTCCGCGAGGCGCGCTTCGCCAACGCCTTCACGTTCCAGTACTCCAAGCGCCCCGGCACCCCCGCGGCCACCATGGAGGGCCAGATCCCCAAGGAGGTCGTGCAGGCGCGCTACGAGCGCCTCGTCGCCCTCCAGGAGGAGATCTCCTGGGACGAGAACAAGAAGCAGGTCGGCCGCACCCTGGAGGTCATGGTCGCCGAGGGCGAGGGTCGCAAGGACGACGCCACGCACCGCCTCTCCGGCCGCGCGCCCGACAACCGCCTCGTGCACTTCACCAAGCCCGACGAGCCGGTCCGCCCGGGCGACGTGGTGACCGTCGAGATCACCTACGCCGCCCCGCACCACCTGCTCGCCGAGGGCCCCGCCAAGGGCGTGCGCCGCACGCGCGCGGGCGACGCGTGGGAGAAGCGCACGGCCGCTGCCGCCGCCAAGCCGGCCGGCGTGATGCTGGGCATCCCGTCCATCGGCGCCCCCGCGCCGAGCCCCGCTCCGGCCGCCTCCGGCTGCGGGAGCAGCTGCGGGGACTGACGCACCGCCCGCGGCCCGGTGACGCCCCGGGCCGCGACTGCGCGGAGCGCCCGGCGGGCGTATCGTTCCCGCCATGCTCGTCGCCGCCGCCGTATGCCCCTGTCCGCCGCTGCTCGTCCCGGAGGTCGCCGCCGGGGCCGCGCCCGAGCTGGACGGCCTGCGGGCCGCCTGCCTCGACGCGGTGGGCGTCCTGGCCGCCGCCCGGCCCGACCGGCTCGTGGTGCTCGGCCCCGCGCCGCAGCCGGGCCGCGGACCGCACCCGCAGGGCTCCAGGGGATCCTTCCGCGGCTTCGGGGTCGACGTCGACGTGCGCCTGGGGCAGGGCACGCACGAGGCGGATCGGGAGCTGCCCCGGTCCCTGGCGGTGGCCGCCTGGCTCCTGGAGCGCACGCGCTGGGCCGACGCGCCCGTCGAGGGCCTGGGCGTCGGGGAGACGCTGGACGCCGAGCAGTGCCTCGCGGCAGGCCGTGAGCTGGCCGACGGGGACGGGCGGACCGCTCTGCTGGTAATGGGCGACGGCAGTGCCTGCCGGACCCTCAAGGCGCCGGGTTACCTCGACGAGCGTGCTGCGGACTTCGACGCGGAGGCGGCGCGGGCGCTGGGGTCCGCCGACACCGCGGCGCTCGCCGCGCTGGACGGCGGGCTGGCTCAGGAACTCCAGGCCGCGGGACGCGCCCCGTGGCAGGTCCTCGCGGGGGCCGGCGAGGGCGCCGGGCTCAAGGGGCAGCTGCTGTACGACGAGGCGCCCTACGGGGTGGGGTACTTCGTGGCGGCCTGGTCGTAGCGGGCGGCTCCAGCAGCGGCCTTCAGCGGCTGCTGGCGGCCTTTCGGCGCCTCCGGCTCCCTGCGGCGCCTTCCTGACCCGAGCGGCCGCCAGAGGGCCGTGCAGAGCCTTCTGCGGTCCCTCGGAGGCCGGTGCGCGGCCTCGGCGGTACTCCCGGCACGTGGAGCCGGCGGTCCGCCCACCACCCGGAACGCAGCGACGGGGCGTGGAGCAGATGCTCCGCGCCCCGTCGCCGACGAGGGGACAGCGCCGGGAACCTCCCGGCAGCCGTCAGGGTGCCGGGGTGCCGGAGCCCCCGCCCTTGCCGCCTTCCTTCTCGGCGAGCCGGTCGATGGCTTCCTTGGCCTTGCCGGTGCCCGTGTGGATCTGGCTGCTGTACTTGCCCTTGGTCTTCTCGTCGACCACCTTGGCGACCTTCTCCAGCCCCTGATCGATCTTGTCCCCGTGCTGCTGCGCGAGATCGCCGATCTTGTCCTTCGCAGGGGCGAGCTTGGCCTTGAGTGCGTCCAACAGGCCCATGGCGCCTTCCCTCGTCTTTCTGGTTCAAGAGCTACTTACGGGCGCCCTCACCGGCCTCGCTGTCGACGGCCTTCTCCGCCGACTGCTGCTTGGGGATCTCGACCCCCTCGGAGGCCTGAGCCTCGGCCTCGGTCTCGCCGGACTCCTCCGCCTCGGTCGCCTCGGCCCCCTCCTCGGTGGCGTCGGCCGATTCCGCCGTCAGAGTGGCCGTTGCCGCCTCTTCGGTTGACGCCTCGGACGCCTTGCGGCGAAACCTTGAAAACACGCCCATATCTACTCCATTACCTTACTGGTGTGTGCGAAGTCCCGCGTCGCCCGGGGTGTGCCGGTGCACCGCAACAGGGCACCGGCCCGCGAACCGGCTCTCGGAACCTCGCAACAGGCAACGACCCCACCGGCGCCGCGTCACGTCGCTCGTTCGTGGGGTGCGGGTGGGGTTTGCGAGACTGATCCGGTGAAAAACCCGGTGAAAAACGCAGTTCCCGCCCCGCGGGTCATCGCCGTCGTGGGCCCCACGGCGGCCGGCAAGTCCGATCTCGGCGTCGCCCTCGCCCAGCACCTGGGCGGGGAGGTCGTCAACGCCGACTCCATGCAGCTGTACCGGGGCATGGACATCGGCACGGCCAAGCTGACCCTGGAGGAGCGGCAGGGCGTGCCGCACCACCTCCTCGACATCTGGGACGTCACGGAGGCCGCGAGCGTCGCGGAGTACCAGCGGCTGGCCCGCGCGGAGATCGACCGGCTCCTCGCCGAGGGCCGCACCCCCGTGCTCGTCGGCGGCTCCGGGCTCTACATCAAGGGCGCCATCGACGCCCTGGACTTCCCCGGCACCGACCCGGCCGTCCGCGCCCGCCTGGAGCAGGAGCTCTCCGAGCTCGGCCCCGGCGCCCTGCACGCCCGCCTCGCCGAGGCCGACCCGGCCGCCGCGCGCGCCATCCTGCCCGGCAACGGCCGCCGCATCGTGCGCGCCCTGGAGGTCATCGAGCTCACCGGCCGCCCCTTCACCGCGAACCTGCCGGGCGAGGAGCCCGTCTATGACGCCCTGCAGATCGGCGTCGACGTCGAGCGCCCCGAGCTGGACGAGCGCATCACCGTGCGCGTGGACCGCATGTGGGAGGCGGGGCTCGTCGACGAGGTGCGCGCCCTGGAGCGCCAGGGGCTGCGCGAGGGCCGCACTGCCTCACGCGCCCTCGGCTACCAGCAGGTGCTCGCCTTCCTGGCGGGGGAGTGCACCGAGGACGAGGCGCGCGCCGAGACCGTCCGGGCCACCAAGCGGTTCGCGCGGCGCCAGGACTCGTGGTTCCGCAAGGACACCCGCGTGCACTGGCTGAGCGGAGCGGCCGACCGCAGGGCGGAACTCCCCGGGCTCGCGCTGGCGTTGCTCGAACGGGCGGTCACAGCCTGATCACGTGATGGCATCGGGAAGCTACGCGCGCCATTCCGGTCTGCGCGGGCGTGCCATCATCGAGCTTCGATCGAGCCGTGAAGTCCGGGTAGGGAGGGCGCGTGGCGATGGAGGCCGGCCCTCGCGACAGACCGCAACAGCCGCCGCGGAGGGCGAGCCTCCCGGCGGTGGCCGGGGCAGATCCGGAGGAGCTGACTCCGGACGGCCCCGAGGACGCCGAGGGAACCGCCGAAGCCGGCACCCCCGCGCCCGCGTCGTTCCGCGAGCTGCGCCCGCAGCGCAGGCTGCGCATCTGGCAGCTGGCCCCGATCGTCGGGCTGGCCGCCGTCGGCTCGCTCATGTTCGCCTTCCCCCTCGCCTTCGAGTTCGGCGACGGCGGGCCGGTCGTCGCCATGCTCGGCCTGCTCATCAGCTGCTGCGCCGCGGGCTGGGGGGTGATGGCCGCCCGCCGGGTCGGCTACACCTGGCCCGGAATGCCGGCCCGCGGCTCTGGCAAGCGCCCGGACTGGCGGTACGTCGCCTCGTACGCGGCCCTCGTCGCCCTGGTCGTCGTCCTCGCCGTCTGGCGCGTGGCGCGGCTGCGCTGAGCAGACCCCGGCCGCGGGCCGTCCGGGGCCGCAGCTCGGCACCGGGCCTCACCGGGGTGAGTGCGGGCGGCCCCCGTACCATCGAATCGTGAGCACCGCACAGATCGCCTTCCTCAAGGGTCACGGCACCGAGAACGACTTCGTGATCATCCCCGACCACGACGGCCGCATCGAGCTGTCCCCCGCCGCCGTCGCCGTGCTGTGCGACCGCCGCGCGGGCATCGGTGCCGACGGCGTGCTCCGCGTCGTCCGCTCCGCGGCCCACCCCGAGGCGCAGGCCATGGCCGGCGACGCCGAGTGGTTCATGGACTACCGCAACAGCGACGGCAGCATCGCCGAGATGTGCGGCAACGGCGTCCGGGTCTTCGCCCACTACCTCCACCACGCGGGCCTCGTCGAGGCGGGCGACATCACCCTCGCGACCCGGGCGGGCCTGCGGCACGCCCACATCGCCAAGGACGGCCCCGGGGCCGCGGCCGGGGACGTCACCGTCGGCATGGGGCGGGCCGTGCTCCCGGAGGGCGAGGTGACCGTCACCGTCGGCGGACGCAGCCGCCCCGCGCGCAACGTGAACATGGGCAACCCGCACGCCGTCACCTTCGTCGGCGACCTGGCCGAGGCGGGCGACCTCTACACCGCTCCCGCCGTGGCCCCCGCGGAGGCGTACCCCCACGGCACCAACGTCGAGTTCGTCGTCGACCGCGGGCCGCGGCACGTGGCCATGCGCGTCCACGAGCGCGGCTCCGGCGAGACCCGTTCCTGCGGCACGGGCGCGTGCGCGGTGATGGTCGCGACGGCCCGCCGGGACGGCCTGGACCCGGCCGTGACCGGTCTGCCCGTCACATACACCGTGGACGTCCCCGGCGGGCGCCTGGTGATCAGCGAGGCACCGGACGGCACGGTCGAGATGACGGGCCCCGCCGTGATCGTCGCGGAAGGCACCTTCGAGCGCTCCTGGCTGGACGCGGCGCTCGCCTGAGGGTGCTGCCCGGACGGCTCCCCGGCGCACTACCTCTTTTCCGGTCCCTGCGCCGGACTCCCGGCGGCGTGGCTCGCTCGAATGGGTGATCCGTTTCACTCTGGGCGAGAGCGGGTGAGCAGCGCGTGATGGGCTCGGTAGCATCAAGCACCGGTACGGAGGCGTGCAGCCGACCGCCGGTCGACGCTGCCGGAGGTGCCCCCATGAGCACAGACGCCACGCACGAAGGTGCTCCCGGCCGCAGGCGCGGCCGCGCCCGCCTCGACCTGAGACGGCTGGGGCGCGCGGCGCTCGGCGGCTCGGGCGCGCGCGGCAGGCTGCCGGACGCCATCGACCACGTCGCCAAGGTGCACCGGGCCCACCATCCGGGCGCGGATCTCGACATTCTCCGGCGGGCCTACCTCCTCGCCGAGTCCTCGCACCGCGGCCAGACCCGCAAGAGCGGCGAGCCCTACATCACCCATCCGCTCGCCGTGACCCTGATCCTGGCCGAACTGGGCGCCGAGACGACCACCCTGACCGCCTCCCTCCTCCACGACACGGTCGAGGACACCGAGGTGACGCTGGAACAGGTCCGCGGGCAGTTCGGCGAGGAGGTCCGCTTCCTGGTCGACGGCGTCACCAAGCTGGAGAAGGTCGACTACGGCGCCGCCGCCGAGCCGGAGACCTTCCGGAAGATGCTCGTGGCCACCGGCAACGACGTGCGGGTGATGTCCATCAAGCTCGCCGACCGGCTGCACAACATGCGCACGCTGGGCGTGATGCGGCCCGAGAAGCAGGTCCGCATCGCCAAGGTCACGCGGGACGTGCTCATCCCGCTCGCCGAGCGGCTGGGCGTCCAGGCGCTCAAGACCGAGCTGGAGGACCTCGTCTTCGCGATCCTCCACCCCGACGAGTACGCCCGCACCCGCGAGCTCGTCACCGGGCACGCCGCAGGGCTCGCCGCCCTGGAGACGACCGCGGAGCGGGTGCGGGGCGTCCTGCGCGAGGCGGGCATCGCCGCCGACGTCCTCGTCAAGCAGCGTCATTTCGTCTCCGTGCACCGGGTGCGCCTCAAGCGCGGCGAGGTGACCGGATCGGATCTCGGCAGGCTGCTCGTCCTCGTAGCGGAGGACGCCGACTGCTACGCGGTCCTCGGCGAGCTGCACACCTGCTTCACTCCGTTCATCTCGGAGTTCAAGGACTTCATCGCCACCCCTAAGTTCAACCTCTACCAGTCGCTGCACACGGCCGTCGCGGGACCGGGGGGAGGGGAGCCCGCCCAGGTCCTCATCCGGACCCACCAGATGCACAAGGTCGCCGAGGCCGGCGTCGTCGCCCTGGGGAATCCGTACGCCACGCCCGAGACGCCCGATGCCACGGACGGGGAGCGCGTGGACCCCACCCGGCCGGGCTGGCTCTCGCGGCTGCTGGAGTGGCAGCGGGCCACGCCCGACCCCGACACCTTCTGGACCTCCCTGCGCGACGAGCTGGCCCTGGACCGCGAGATCACCGTCTTCCGCGCCGACGGCGGCACGATCGGCCTGCCCGCCGGGGCGAGCTGTGTCGACGCCGCCTACGCCCAGCACGGGGACGGCGGCCACAGCTGCATCGGCGCCCGCGTCAACGGCCGCCTCGCCACGCTCAGCACGGTCCTGCGCGACGGCGACACCCTGCAGCTGCTGATGTCCCGCGACAGCGCCTCCGGGCCCTCCCCGGACTGGCTGGAGCACGCCCGTACGCCCGCCGCGCGGATCGCCATCGAGCGGTGGCTGGCCAGCCATCCCGCGGGGGAACCCGCTCCGCCCGTCCCGCTCGCCCCGGGCCGCCCCTGCCCGCCGCCCCGGGCCACCGCTCCGGCCGCGCGGTGGCCCGTCGCCGTCACGGCCGACGGGGCGGACCTGGCGGCCGCGAGCGTACGGCTCGCGGGCTGCTGTACCCCCGTCCCGCCCGACGAGGTGACCGGCTTCGCCGTGCGCGGGGGCGCGGTGACGGTGCACCGGGCGCAGTGCCCCGCGGTGCACCGTATGGTCGCCTCCGGGCGGGAGCCCGTAGGAGTGCGCTGGAGCAGTCCGGAGGGCGGCGGCGCACGCGACTACCGCGTCACCCTGCGCGCCGAATCCTTCAGCAGGCCGCACCTCCTTGCGGATCTGACGGAGGCCATCGCGGCCGAGGGGGCGGCAGTCATCTCGGCGGCCGTCGAGCCGCCCCACGAGCAGCGCGTCCGCCACACCTACACCCTGCAGCTGCCGGACGCGGCCCAGCTGCCGGAGCTGATGCGCGCCATGCGGCGCGTCCCGGGGGTCTACGACGTCGCGCGGGCCGGCCGGCCGGTGGCCACAGCGCAGCTCTAGCCGGAGCGGCCGGACAGCCGCCCGGAGGGTGCGCGGTGTATCGCGGGGCGCCGGGGGCCGTCCCCCGGACGAGCACCTGTCGCACAGCCTTCCGGCACGCTCGTACGGGTGGGGCGGCGCCGTGCCGCCACCGCGCGGGGCCCTCGCGCTGATAGCGATGGAGGCATGCCGCACTCATCCGGGAAGCCCGCCTCGGCCCGCCGGCGGTCCGCGCGCCGCCGCGCCGTCCTCGTAGCCGCCCTCTCGGCCCTCCTCATCGGAGCGGCGGCACCACCCGCCGCGAGCCCCCTGGGCGTCGGCGACCGGCTCTTCCCGGACCTCGGCAACCCCGGCTACGACGTGGCCGCTTACGACGTCACCTTCGACTACCACGGCAACGACCGGCCGCTCGACGCCGTCACCACCATCGCCGCCCGGGCCACCACGAACCTGGACCGGCTCAACCTCGACTTCAGCAACGGCACGGTCCGCACCGTGACGGTCAACGGCCTGCCCGCAAAGTTCACCTCCGTCAAGGAGGACCTCGTCGTCACGCCGTCCGTCGCCCTGCCGGCCGAGGGCCTGTTCACCGTCGTCGTCCGGCACACCAGCGACCCGCGCAACGGCAGGGAAGGCGGCTGGATCCGCACGAAGGACGGGCTGGCCATGGCCAATCAGGCCGACGCCGCCCACCGCGTCTTCCCGTGCAACGACCACCCCTCGGACAAGGCCCGCTTCACCTTCCGCGTCACCGCGCCCAAGACCCTGACCGTCGTCGCCAACGGGCTGCCGGCGGGCCGTACGGTCCGCGGGGCGAACGCCACCTGGGCGTACCGCAGCGAGCACCCCATGGCCACGGAGCTGGCCCAGGTCTCCGTCGGCCGCTCCGTCGTGGTCCACCGCGCGGGGCCGCACGGCCTGCCCGTGCGGGACGTCGTCCCCGCCGCCGACCGGCAGCGCGTGGAGAAGTGGACGGCGAAGACGCCCGAGCAGATCGCGTGGATGGAGGGGAAGGTCGGGCCGTATCCGTTCGAGAACTACGGCCTGCTGATCGCCGACGCGTCGACCGGATTCGAGCTGGAGACGCAGACCCTCTCGCTCTTCGAGCGCGGTCTGTTCGTCCGGGACGACATCCCCGCCTGGTACCTCGAATCCATCATGGTCCACGAGCTCGCCCACCAGTGGTTCGGCGACAGCGTCAGCCCGCACAGCTGGTCCGACCTCTGGCTCAACGAGGGGCACGCCACCTGGTACGAATCGCTGTACGCCGAGCACAAGGGCGGCCGGACGCTCGACGTCCGGATGCGCGCCGCGTACGAGCACTCCGACGCCTGGCGCGCCGACGGCGGCCCGCCCGCGCTGCCCAAGCCGCCCGAGCCCGGCAAGCGCACCAGCATCTTCAGGCCCGTCGTCTACGACGGGGGCGCGCTGGTGCTCTACGCGCTGCGCCAGAAGATCGGCGCGGCGGCGTTCGACCGGCTGGAGCGCGAGTGGATCACCGCCCACCGCGACGCCAGCGCCACCACGGAGGACTTCGTCGCCGTCGCTTCCCAGGTCTCCGGCCAGGACCTGCGGGAGTTCCTCAAGGACTGGCTCTACGGCCGGACGACCCCGCCCATGCCGGGCCACGCCGACTGGAAGGCGGCCCCGACGGCCGCGAAGACGGCTCCGAAGGCCGCGAAGGCGGCCCGTAAACCCGCGTGACGCTCCGCCGACCACGTGGGACCATCGACGGGTCGGCGAGGCCGCCGGCCCGGGAATCTCCGGGGCCGCCCGCGCGTTGTCGACGGTGCGGCCACTGCATGAGCGGCCGCCCCTCCCAACGATGCAAAGGATCAAATGACCTCCTCTTCTTCCCTTCCCCAGGACCGGCAGAGCCTTCCGGAGAGCCTTCGGGCCGACGCCCTGATGGAAGAGGACGTCGCCTGGAGCCACGAGATCGACGGGGAGCGCGACGGCGAGCAGTACGACCGTTCCGAGCGGGCGGCCCTGCGGCGCGTGGCCGGTCTCTCCACCGAGCTGGAGGACGTCACCGAGGTCGAGTACCGGCAGCTGCGCCTGGAGCGCGTGGTGCTGGTCGGCGTCTGGACGTCCGGCACGGTCAGGGACGCGGAGAACTCCCTCGCGGAGCTCGCCGCCCTCGCCGAGACCGCGGGTGCCCTGGTGCTCGACGGCGTGGTCCAGCGCCGCGACAAGCCGGACCCGGCCACGTACATCGGCTCCGGCAAGGCCCAGGAGCTGCGGGACATCGTCCTGGAGTCCGGCGCCGACACCGTCGTGTGCGACGGTGAGCTCAGCCCCGGCCAGCTCATCCAGCTGGAGGACGTCGTCAAGGTCAAGGTGGTCGACCGCACCGCCCTGATCCTCGACATCTTCGCCCAGCACGCCAAGTCCCGCGAGGGCAAGGCACAGGTCTCCCTGGCACAGATGCAGTACATGCTGCCCCGCCTGCGCGGCTGGGGTCAGTCGCTGTCCCGGCAGATGGGCGGTGGCGGATCCGGCTCGTCCGGCGGCGGCATGGCCACCCGTGGCCCCGGTGAGACCAAGATCGAGACGGACCGGCGGCGGATCCGCGAGAAGATGGCGAAGATGCGCCGGGAGATCGCGGAGATGAAGACCGGCCGCGACGTCAAGCGCCAGGAGCGCCGTCGGAACAAGGTCCCGTCGGTCGCCATCGCCGGTTACACCAACGCGGGCAAGTCCTCCCTGCTCAACCGGCTCACCGGAGCCGGCGTCCTGGTGGAGAACGCCCTGTTCGCCACCCTGGACCCGACCGTGCGCCGGGCGGAGACGCCCAGCGGGCGGGTCTACACCCTGGCCGACACCGTCGGCTTCGTCCGGCACCTGCCGCACCACCTCGTCGAGGCGTTCCGTTCCACCATGGAGGAGGTCGGCGATTCCGATCTCATCCTGCACGTGGTCGACGGCTCGCACCCGGCGCCGGAGGAGCAGCTGGCCGCCGTGCGCGAGGTCATCCGCGACGTCGGCGCGGTGGACGTCCCCGAGATCGTCGTGATCAACAAGGCGGACGCTGCCGATCCGCTGACCCTGCAGCGGCTGCTGCGGATCGAGAAGCACTCGATCGCGGTGTCGGCGCGCAGCGGCGAGGGCATCGAGGAGCTCCTCGCCCTGATCGACGCCGAGCTGCCGCGCCCGGCCGTGGAGATCGAGGCGCTCGTGCCGTACACCCACGGTTCCCTGGTCGCGCGGGCGCACGCCGACGGCGAGGTCCTCTCCGAGGAGCACACCCCGGAGGGCACCCTGCTCAAGGCACGGGTGCACGAGGAGCTCGCCGCCGAGCTCCAGCGGTACGTGCCTGCGGCCCGCGGCTGACGGCGCGCGGCGCCCGGACCTCCGGGCGCCCGGGCGTGACGGCGACATGCGGAAGGCCCGCTCCCCGTTCGGGGGAGCGGGCCTTCGCGATGTCACCGGTTGGCGAACTTCCCGCTGATGGCGTTGTAGACGCCCTGGGCCTCCGGGCCCAGGCGCGGGCCGGCCAGCCAGGTGCTGTTGGCCGGGCCGATCGAGGTGTTCGAGACCAGCTTCACCTTGCCGTCGGGCCCCTTGGCGAACCAGCCGCCGCCGGACGAACCGCCGGTCATCGTGCAGCCGATGCGGTACATCGTCGGCTGGTTGCTGTCGAGCGTCAGCCGGCCCGGCCGGTCGATGCAGTCGTACATCTTCTGGCCGTCGAAGGGCGCCGCCGCCGGGTAACCCCAAGCGCCCATGGACGGGATGGACTTCACCTGAGGCGTGCTGAAGTCGACCGTGAGGGCGTTGCCGACGGTCTCCTCCAGGGACTTGCCGGAGCCGGCCTCGGGCTTCACGTGCAGCACGGCGAAGTCGTACGGGGCGCCCCCGCCGCCGGTCTCGGCACCCTGCTTGATCCACTGCGAGGAGGTCTGTGCCCAGTCCGCCCACCACACGCCGTACGGGGCGACGTCCTGCACCGGCGCGCTGTTGACCTGAGCGCCCGGCAGGCCCTTGTCGTTGTAGGACGGCACGAAGGCGATGTTGCGGTACCAGCCGCCCTTCTGGCCGGCGTGCACGCAGTGGCCCGCGGTCCACACCATGTTGGACTTGCCGGGGTGCGCCGGGTCCTTGACGACCGTCGCCGAGCAGACCATGTGGCCCGCGGGGCTGTCGAAGAAGACCTTGCCGACCGGGGCCGCGTTGTTGTGGTACGGCACCGAGACGGACTTGGCCTGGACCGGCCGCGGCTCGGGGTCGGTGACGCCCTGGTCACCGGAGGCGCCCGGCGCCGTGCCCGGCGCACCCTGCGTGGCGAGCGTCTTGTCGCTGGGGCGGGCGTCCTTCATCGTGTCGGGCTTCCAGTGGCCCTTGATGATGGGGTTGATGAAGTCGCGGGCCTCGCGGAGCCACTGCTCCTTGTCCCAGTTCTTCCAGGCGCCGTTCTTCCACTTCTCCAGGTCCTTCAGGGAACTGGGAAGGTTCTTGGGCAGCTCGAGGCCCTCGTCGCCCTTCTGCGCGGCGGTGGCGCTGGGCTTGCCGCTCCCCGCGGCCTCGTCCTCGGTCGGGCCGCACGCGGTGGCGGTCAGCGCCAGCGCGGCCGTCAGAGCGGCCGCGGCCAGCGCGGGCCTGCGGATGGAAGGCATGAAGTGGGTTCCCCCTGATCGTTCTGTTCGGACGTGTCCGCAATGTCGCGGCCACGCTGTGGAGTTGTCATGCACCGCCCCAGCGGGGGGAGGCAGGGCCCCACTATGCCGGTGCGTGGGGAGACGGGAGCGGGCGGGTCCTCGGTTCCGCCGGGAAGGATCTTGACGGTGAGCCGTGATCCGTCGCGCGCCGCGTCGTTGGTACGTACGGGGGAGTGCCGACCAGCGTTCAGCAGCAGGAGGAGCCAGACCCGTGGCCTTGACTCAGCTACCGCCCACGGAGCCGTCGGCCGCAGCGTACGAAGGCATCCTCCGGCGGCAGTCGTCCCGCGAATCCGCCGCGCGTACGTACGCCCGGTCGCTGCCCATCGTGCCGGTGCGCGCCCGGGGGCTGACGATCGAGGGCGCGGACGGCCGCCGGTATCTGGACTGCCTCTCGGGGGCCGGCTCGCTCGCGCTGGGGCACAATCATCCGGTCGTGCTGGAGGCCATCCGCTCCGTCCTTGACTCCGGCGCGCCCCTGCACGTGCTCGACCTGGCCACCCCGGTCAAGGACGCCTTCACGGACGAGCTGTTCACGACGCTGCCCCGGGAGCTGGCGGAGTCGGGCCGCATCCAGTTCTGCGGCCCGGCCGGCACCGACGCCGTGGAGGCCGCCTTCAAACTCGTGCGCACCGCCACCGGCCGTGACGGGCTGCTCGCCTTCACCGGGGCCTACCACGGCATGACGGAGGGGGCGCTCGCCGCCTCGGGCGCGGCGCCGAGCGTGCGCGTGACCCGGCTCCCCTACCCGCAGGACTACCGCTGCCCCTTCGGCGCGGGCGGGGAGGACGGGGCACGGCTCGCCGCCCGCTGGACCGAGAGCCTCCTGGACGATCCCAAGAGCGGAGTGCGCCGCCCCGCCGCGATGATCGTCGAACCGGTGCAGGGAGAGGGCGGCGTGCTGCCCGCGCCCGACGGCTGGCTGCGCGAGATGCGCGCGCTCACCGCCGCACGCTCCATCCCGCTCATCGCCGACGAGGTGCAGACGGGAGTGGGCCGCACCGGGGCCTTCTGGGCCGTCGAGCACAGTGGCATCGTGCCCGACGTGATGGTCCTGTCCAAGGCCATCGGCGGGAGCCTCCCGCTCGCCGTCATCGTCTACCACGAGGACCTCGACACCTGGCAGCCCGGCGACCACGCCGGCACCTTCCGCGGCAACCAGCTCGCGATGGCCGCGGGAGCGGCCACCCTGCGCCACGTCAGGGAGAACGGCCTCGCCGAGCGCGCCGCGTCGCTGGGCGCGCGCATGCTGGACCGCCTGAGGCGACTGGCGGGGGAGTACGACTGCATCGGCGAGGTCCGCGGGGCCGGGCTCATGATCGGCATCGAGTTCGTCGCCCCGGAGGGGGAGCCCGGGCAGATGTCTGGGGCGGGGCCGGGGCAGGAGCCCGGGTCGGGGGCAGGGCAGGAGCCCGGGGCGGAGCCGGGGCCGGACGGCGCCTGCGATCAGGGCTCGTGGAACGGCCCCCGGCAGCGGTCGGGTGACGGCGCGGCGCCCCGTGCCATTCCGGCGGGCAGCCCGGCATACGGCCCGGGGGCCGGCCGCGAGCCCGCCACCCGGGGTACGGCGCATCACTCCCCGGGCGAAGGCCACGCCGCCCCGCCGCTGCCGGCCTCGCCCGTGCGGGCCGCGGCCGTCCAGCGCGAGTGCCTGCGCCGCGGTCTGATCGTCGAGCTGGGCGGCCGGCACTCCTGCGTCGTACGCCTCCTGCCGCCCCTGACCATCACCGACGAGCAGACCGAGGCGGTCCTCGAGAGGCTCGCCGACGCCATCGCCGCGGTCTGCCGGCCCGGTCGCCGCATCCCCGCCCCGAGCACACCGAAGGAGGCAGGCGCCGCATCCCCGGCCTGACGCCGCGACGTGCACGCCGTACACCGCATGAACGCATCCACCGGGACCGGTGCATCCACGACCGGCCAGGACCGCGAGCCGGCCCCCGGGCGGCAGAGCGTGGTCTCCGCCGTCCCCCGCCAGGGCGGCGGCCCGCGCGACGGGACTCCGGGCGGCCCTCCTTGCGCCCCCGACCCGCTGGAGCACCCCGACCCCGTTCTCGCCGCCGACGCCGCCACCGTGGAGAACCTCCTGCGCTGCTGGGTCCGCGAGACCGGCGTGCCGCGGCCCGGCGGGCCCGAACTGCACCTGCCCCTGCCCGCGAGCGGGTCGGGCCTGCGGGTCCCCGTGACCTACTGGTCCGCCGCCGGCTGGCACCGCTTCGGCCCGCCGGCCCTGGCGGACGCCCCCGACGACGCCCCGGCCGTCGACGCCGTCACCCTGGCGGCGCTCCTGGGCCGCGAAGCCGCCCACCGCGCCGCCCGTGCCGGATGCGAGCGCACGGAGGGGGCGGCGGAACTCGTCGGCAGAGTGGCGGACTCGGCGCGGCGCACAGCGGCCTTCCTCGCCGACCGGCGAGCTCGCCCCGCCGACCCGGACGCGGGCGAGCTCTTCCTCTACGCGGAGCAGTCCCTGCTCCTCGGCCACCCCCTCCACCCCACGCCCAAGAGCCGCGAAGGCCTCTCCGACGCCGAGTCGCACGTCTACTCCCCGGAGCTGCGCGGGGCCTTCCCGCTGCACTGGATGGCCGTCCACCGCTCCCTGCTCGCCATGGACTCGGCGTGGACCGAGCGGGGCCGCCCCGTCGACGCCGTCACCCTCGCCGCCCGGCTCGCCGGGCCGGAGCTGCGCCTGCCCGAGGACACCGCCGCCCTGCCGCTGCACCCCTGGCAGGCCCACGACGTCCGCAGCCGCCCCGGCGTCCGCCGCCTCCTGGACGCCGGCCTGCTGCACGACCTGGGGCCCCTCGGTGCGCCCTGGTACGCCACCTCGTCCGTCCGGACCGTCCACCGGCCCGGCGCCCCCGCGATGCTGAAGCTCTCCCTGGGCCTGCGCATCACCAACTCCCGCCGGGAGAACCTCCGCAAGGAGCTCCACCGCGGCGTCGAGATGCACCGCCTGCTGCGCAGCGGCCTCGCCGAGCAGTGGCGCGCGGCCTGCCCCGGCGGGCTCGGCTTCGACGTCGTCCGCGACCCCGCCTGGCTCGCCGTGGACACCCCCGAGGGCGCGCCGCTGACCGGCCTCGACGTCGTCGTCCGGCACAACCCCTTCGGCCCCGGCGACGACGCCGCCTGCCTCGCCGGGCTCGTCTCGCCCCGGCCCCGGCCCGCCCCGGCGGACCAGGAGCACCCCGGCGCCCCCGCCGGGCAGCCCGCCATGCGCTCGCGTCTCGCGCACATCGTGGCCCGCCTCGCGCACCGCACCGGCCGCCCCGCGGGAGCCGTCTCCGCGGAGTGGTTCCTGCGCTACCTGGAGGCGGTCGTGCGCCCCCTGCTCTGGCTGGACGGCGAGGCGGGCATCGCCCTGGAGGCCCACCAGCAGAACACGCTCGTCCTCCTGGACCGGGAGGGCTGGCCCGCAGGCGGCCGCTACCGCGACAACCAGGGCTACTACTTCCGCGCCTCCCACCGGGACGCCCTCGACCGGCGGCTGCCCGGAATCGGCGCGGAGAGCGACACCTTCGTGTCCGACGAGGTCACCGACGAAAGGTTCGCCTACTACCTCGGCATCAACAACGTCCTCGGCCTGATCGGGGCCTTCGGCGCGCAGCGCCTCGCCGACGAACAGATCCTGCTGGCCGCGCTGCGCCGCTTCCTCAAGGACGCCGTGGCCGGCCCGGCCGCCGGCCGCTCCACCCTGCCCGCCCGCCTTCTCGAAGCGCCCACCCTGCGCTGCAAGGCCAACATGCTGACCAGGCTGCAGGGGCTCGACGAGCTCGTCGGCCCGGTCGACACCCAGTCCGTCTACGTCACCATCGCCAACCCCCTGGTCACGTCGGCCCGATGACCGGCGCGAGCCCCGGCCCCGGGTGAACGGGGCCCTTGAGGACACGGGCCCCCGCGGGCCCACAGGATCCCGGACACCGAGGGGATCCTCCGAGAGGAGAGCGTCTCCGTGCCGCCCACCGACCCCAGCGAAGGCCCGGGCACCGGCCCGGGCACCGACGAGCACCCCCGCGCCGGCGTGCCGACCGCCGACTTCCCGGCCGCCGGCCTTGCCGGCGCCGGCATCGCGGGCCCGAGCGCCGATGGCGGCGCCTCCGCGGATGCGGGCGGCGATCCGCCGACCGACAGCGAGACCACGCTCGAACTGAAGCTGTCCGAAGAGTTCGTGGAACTCCTCGACCACGGTCCCCCGGAGCCGGCCGCGATCACCGTGGGCCGCGGGCCCGCCGGGGCCATCGGCCCGGGATCCGACCTCCTCGACTCCCTCGCCGACTGGGGGCCCGCCGACACCGGCGCGGGCACCTTCCAGCTCGTGCCGGTCCGCGTCGAGCGCGATCTGCGGCTCATCACCCGCTGGATGAACGACCCGGCCGTCGCGGCGTTCTGGAAGCTGGGCGGCCCCGAGAGCGTGACCGAGGCTCACCTGCGTGCCCAGACAGGCGGAGACGGCCGCAGCATCCCCTGCCTCGGGGTGCTCGACGGCGTGCCGATGAGCTACTGGGAGGTCTACCGCGCCGACCTCGACCCCATCGCGCGCCACTACCCGGCCCGCCCGCACGACACCGGGATCCACCTGCTGATCGGCAAGGTCGCCGACCGGGGGCGCGGTGTCGGCACGCGCCTGCTGCGGACCGTCGCCGACCTCGTCCTGGACCACCGGCCGTCCTGCGGGCGCGTCATCGCCGAACCCGACCTGCGCAACACCCCGTGCGTCTCCGCGTTCCTGAGCGCCGGTTTCCGGCTGACCGCGGAGGTCGACCTTCCGGACAAGCGCGCGGCCCTGGTGGCCCGCGACCGCGCCCTGCGCAGCCTCCTCTAGAGCCGCCCTGCTCTCCGGCCGCCGCCTCCGGTTCTTCCACCGCATCACCCACCCCCCCATCGGCCTACTCAAGGAGCCCCCTTGCCTCCTTCACACCGGTCCGAACCTCTCGCCGGCCCCGGCTGGTCCCTCGCGGGTGCCCGCCTGCTCGCCAAAATGCTCGGCGAACTCAGCTACGAGGGCGTGCTGACCCCCGAGCCCGACGACGGGGCCGCGGCGCCCACGTCGGAGACACCCGTGACCGTGGCGCCCACCTCGGAGACACCCGTGACCGCGGCGCCCACCACCGCCTACCGGTTGTCGTTAACGGAGGACGTGACGTACCGCTTCCGCGCGCGCCGGAGCGCGTACGGCCACTGGCGGGTCGACCCCGACTCCGTGACACCCTCCCAGGACCCCCTCCGCTTCCTCGCCCTCGCCCACGACACCGTCCTCGGCCTCTCCGGCGACACCACGGGCCACCTGGCCAGGGAACTCCTCGCCACGCTCACCGCCGACACCCGCCTCCAGACGAGCGCCCTCAGCGCGGCCGCCCTCGCCGACCTCGACTACGCCGCGCTCGAAGGCCACCAGACCGGCCACCCCTGGCTGATCGCCAACAAGGGCCGGCTCGGCTTCTCCGCCTCGGACGCCGACCGGTGGGCCCCCGAGGCCCGCACCCCGCGCCGTCTGCCCTGGATCGCCGCCCACCGCGACCTCGCGCACTACCGGGCCGTCCCCGCACTGGCCACCCCCGATCGCCTCTACGCCGAAGAGCTCGCCCCCGGCACCCGCGCCGCCTTCGCCCGTACCGTGGCCGACCACGGCCGTGACCCCGCCGACTACCTCTGGCTCCCCGTCCACCCCTGGCAGTGGGACGAGACCGTGGCCCCCCTCTTCGCGCCCTGTCTCGCCGACGGATCCATCATCTCCCTGCCCACTGACAACGACCTCCGGCTGCCCCAGCAGTCCGTCCGCACCTTCCTCAACACCAGCCGCCCGCACGCCCGGACGGTGAAGCTCCCGCTCTCCATCCTCAACACGCTCGTCTGGCGCGGCCTGCCGACCGAGCGCACCCTCGCCGCCCCCGCGGTCACCGCCTGGGTCCAGTCCCTGCGCGACTCCGACGACTTCCTCCGGGACGAGACCCGGGTGATCCTCCTGGGCGAAACCGCCTCCGTGACCGTCGAGCACCCCCTCTACGACCGCCTGCCCGGCGTCCCCTACCAGTACAAGGAGCTGCTCGGCTGCATCTGGCGCGAGCCCCTCGGCCCCGCCCTCGCCCCCGGTGAGCGCGCCCGCACCCTCGCGGCCCTGCTGCACACCGACCCCGCCGGCCGCTCCTTCACCGCCGAGCTCGTCGGCCGCTCCGGCCTGGCCCCGGCCGACTGGCTCCGCCACCTCTTCGCCGCGCTGCTCCCGCCGCTCCTGCGCTTCCTCTACCGCTACGGCACCGTCTTCTCCCCGCACGGCGAGAACGCCATCGTCGTCTTCGACGGCAACGACGTGCCCACGCGCCTCGCCGTGAAGGACTTCGTCGACGACATCAACATCAGCGCCGTACCCCTCCCCGAGCACGCCCCGATGCCCGAGGACGTGAGGGCCGTACTGCTCACCGAACCGCCCGGCTTCCTCACCCAGTTCATCCATTCCGGCCTCTTCGTCGGCGTCTTCCGCTACCTCGCGCCGCTGTGCGAGGAGCAGCTCGGAGTGCCGGAGAGCACCTTCTGGTCGCTCGTACGGGCGGAGATCGTGCGCCACCACGAGCGCTTCCCGCGGATGAAGGACCGCTACGAGATGTTCGACCTGCTCACCCCGCGGATCGAGCGGCTCTGCCTCAACCGCAACCGGCTGCACCTCGACGGCTACCGCGACCGTCCCGAGCGCCCGCACGCGGCCGTCCACGGCACCGTGCCCAATCCGCTGCACATTCCGTGACGGCGCCGCCGATGTCAGTGGCGCCCTTTAGGGTGGAAGAGCTATGACTGCCTCCTCCTCGCCCTCCCTCACGGACCTGCTGCACGCCGCCGTCGCCGCCGTCGGCGGCACGGAGCGGCCCGGCCAGGTCACGATGGCCGAAGCCGTCGCCGAAGCCGTCGGCGGCAATTCCCACCTGCTCGTGCAGGCGGGCACCGGCACCGGTAAGTCCCTCGGCTATCTGGTGCCGGCCCTGGCCCATGGCGAGCGCGTGGTCGTGGCCACCGCGACGCTGGCGCTCCAGCGCCAGCTCGTGGAGCGCGATCTTCCGCGGACGGTGGACGCCCTGCAGCCGCAGCTGCGCCGCCGGCCGCAGTTCGCCATGCTCAAGGGCCGGTCCAATTACCTGTGCCTGCACCGGCTGCACGAGGGGGTCCCGCAGGACGAGGAGGAGGGCCTCTTCGATCCCTTCGAGGCGGCGGCGCCCTCCAGCAAGCTCGGCAAGGACCTGCTGCGCCTGCGCGACTGGGCCGACGAGACCGAGACGGGCGACCGCGACGATCTCACCCCCGGCGTATCGGACCGCGCGTGGTCCCAGGTCTCGGTCACGTCCCGGGAGTGCCTGGGCGCCTCGAAGTGCGCGTACGGCGCCGAGTGCTTCGCCGAGGCCGCCCGGGAGCGGGCCAAGCTCGCCGACGTGGTGGTTACCAACCACGCGCTGCTGGCCATCGACGCCATCGAGGGTGCCCCGGTGCTGCCGAGCCATGAGGTCCTGATCGTCGACGAGGCCCATGAGCTGGTCTCCCGGGTCACCGGCGTCGCCACCGGCGAGCTCACCCCCGGCCAGGTCAACCGCGCGGTGCGCCGTGCGGCCAAGCTCGTCGACGAGAAGGCCGCCGACGCCCTGCAGACCGCGGCCGAGAGCTTCGAGAGCCTGATGGAGCTGGCGCTCCCCGGCCGTCTGGAGGAGATCCCCGACGACCTCGAGTACGCCCTGATGGCGCTGCGCGACGCCTCCCGGACGGTCATCTCGGCCATCGGCAACACCCGCGACAAGTCCGTCCAGGACGAGGACGCGGTCCGCAAGCAGGCCCTGGCCTCCGTGGAGAACATCCACGCGGTCGCCGAGCGCATCGTGGAGGGCTCCGAATACGACGTCGTCTGGTACGAGCGCCACGACCGCTTCGGGGCGTCCCTGCGCGTGGCTCCGCTGTCCGTCTCCGGGCTGCTGCGCGAGAAGCTCTTCAGCGAGCGGTCCGTGGTGCTCACCTCGGCCACGCTCAAGCTGGGTGGCGACTTCAACGGCGTGGCCGCGTCCCTGGGGCTGGCCCCCGAGGGCACCGGAGGCGCGGAGAGCCCCGAGTGGAAGGGCGTCGACGTCGGCTCGCCGTTCGACTATCCCAAGCAGGGCATCCTCTACGTCGCCCGGCACCTGTCCCAGCCCGGCCGCGAGGGCAGCCGTACGGACATGCTCGACGAGCTGGCCGAGCTGGTGGAGGCCGCGGGCGGCCGGACGCTCGGGCTGTTCTCCTCGATGCGGGCCGCCCAGGCCGCGGCCGAGGCGCTGCGCGGCCGGCTCGACGTGCCGATCCTGCTCCAGGGTGAGGAGACGCTCGGCGAGCTGATCCGGAATTTCGCCGCCGATCCGCGCACGTGCCTGTTCGGCACTCTGTCCCTGTGGCAGGGGGTGGATGTGCCGGGGCCGAGCTGCCAGCTGGTGGTGATGGACCGGGTGCCCTTCCCGCGGCCGGACGATCCCCTGATGAGCGCCCGGCAGAAGGCCGTGGAGGAAGCGGGCGGCAATGGCTTCATGGCCGTGGCCGCCACGCACGCGGCGCTGCTGATGGCCCAGGGCGCCGGTCGGCTCGTCCGTGCCTCGGGGGACCGCGGTGTCGTCGCCGTCCTCGACCCCCGGCTGGCCACGGCCCGCTACGGCGGCTTCCTGAAGTCGTCCCTGCCGGACTTCTGGTACACCACGGACCGTAATCAGGTGCGCCGCTCCCTGGCGGCGATCGACGAGGCGGCGAAGGCCGAGGGCCGCTAGCACGGGCTGTCGCATACGGAAGGGCCGGCGGCGACCGGGGAGGGCTTGCCGCTCCGGCACCGGGGCGTGATCCGTACCCGTCCATCCGGGCTCAGGGTCTGCTCAATCCGGGCCTCAGGGTCTGCCAAAGAAATGAGCCCCGGAACCGGCGCAGGTGGTTCCGGGGCCCGGCCTCGCGGCCTGCGCGATCACACGCGGCGCAGCACCGCCACGACCTTGCCGAGGATGGTCGCCTCGTCGCCGGGGATCGGCTGGTAGGCGGCGTTGTGCGGCAGCAGCCACACATGGCCGTCCTCGCGCTTGAAGCGCTTGACCGTGGCCTCCCCGTCGAGCATGGCGGCCACGATGTCGCCGTTCTCCGCGACGGGCTGGCGGCGGACCGTCACCCAGTCGCCGTCGCAGATGGCCGCCTCGATCATGGAGTCACCGACGACCTTCAGGACGAACAGCTCGCCGTCGCCGACCAGTTGCCGGGGAAGCGGGAAGACGTCCTCCACGGACTCCTCGGCGAGAATGGGGCCACCCGCGGCGATCCGGCCGACGAGCGGCACGTAGGAGGCGGCGGGCTTGCCGGTGGTGTCCGTGGGCTGCGAGCTGGGCTGGTCGGAGCCGCGCACCTCGTAGGCCCGGGGGCGGTGCGGATCCCTGCGGAGGAAGCCCTTGCGCTCCAGGGCCATGAGCTGATGGGCCACGGACGAGGTGCTCGACAGCCCCACCGCCTGGCCGATCTCCCTCATGGAAGGTGGGTAGCCCCGGCGCTGGACGGAATCCCTGATCACTTCGATGACCCGCCGTTGGCGGTCGGTGAGGCCCGAGCTGTCGGCCCGGATGCCTGGAGGTCGTCCCGGGAGGGCCCGAGCGGGCTTCTGCCCCTCGGTGCTCATGGCTGCGTCATTCATCGGGTGTGCCTGGTCGAGTCGGTTCTGGGAGCGGTCCTGGGCGGTGATTGTGGCGCTGTCTGCGGTGGTGGTCACGTCGGCCCCTCTCGAAATGTTCTCCCTAGCTGGACAACGGTAGTTGCTTTCGAAAGGTTGCGCCAAACACACGTTCGAGTGAAATATCGAAGTTTGCCTGACGTGATCAGGGTCAAGGGTGTACGGCTGAAGATCAATTCGACCTATTACGGTACCCTTCGGTGCGAAGCGCACCGAGCGGGTCGCCGGCCCGTGCGGGCCTCGCGCGCGGCCCGGCCGTCCGGTCCGGGCGCTTGCGTGCGGCGGCTCCGCGGTGGCCCCAGTGTGTCATCAAAGGCCCCGTGCCCCTGCCGCCGGGGCGGCTCGCGTAGGGTCGTGACCGGTCTTCCCGGCGGTGAAACGCCTCCGGCGCGGCTCACCGCACGGCACCAGATCTAGTGGTTTGATTGGCGGCAGCCGCCCACAGGTTGTGGTCGAGAGGTGTCGCCGGTCATTTGCGGCCGTCGCCATCGCCTATGCTGGGGGCTGCTTCGCAAGGCCCCCGTTCGAGGGTCCGCCGAGGCTGAAGATCGTGCACAGTCCTACGAGGGTGAGGAGGGTGGAGAGCCATGCACTGCCCCTTCTGCAGGCACCCCGACAGCCGCGTCGTCGACAGCCGGACCACCGATGACGGCTGCTCGATCCGCCGGCGGCGCCAGTGCCCCGACTGCTCCCGTCGTTTCACGACCGTGGAGACCGCGTCGCTGATGGTGATCAAGCGGAGCGGGGTCACCGAGCCCTTCAGCCGCACGAAGGTCATCTCCGGAGTGCGCAAGGCCTGCCAGGGCCGCCCGGTCACCGAGGACGCCTTGGCCCAGCTCGGTCAGCGGGTCGAGGAAGCGGTGCGCGCCACGGGCAGCGCCGAGCTCTCCACCCATGACGTGGGCCTCGCCATACTCGGCCCCCTCCGGGACCTCGACCTGGTCGCGTACCTGCGGTTCGCGTCCGTGTACCAGGCGTTCGACTCGCTCGAGGACTTCGAGGCCGCCGTCGCGGAGCTGCGCGAGCAGCGGTCCGCCGCGAGCGCGGGCGGCTGCGCCGGGGACCCGCAGGTTCCCGCGCCCACCGCGGCCGCCGAGTAGCCGCGGCCATCACAGACCTGCCCGGCGCGCCGCGCGCCCGGGCGAAGACAGACATAGCGCGCCACGGAAGAATTGGGCGCATTAGGGCGTTTTGCCCGTAGAGGGAGGCGGCATGACCGAGACGACGAGCGGCCCGGCACGAGGTTCCCGAGCCAAGGGGAACAAGGGCGGCAGCGGCAAGGGTCTGCGTATCGAGCGCATCCACACCACCCCCGGTGTGCACCCGTACGACGAGGTCGTCTGGGAGCGCCGTGACGTCGTCATGACCAACTGGCGCGACGGCTCGATCAACTTCGAGCAGCGCGGCGTGGAGTTCCCCGACTTCTGGTCGGTGAACGCGGTCAACATCGTCACGAGCAAGTACTTCCGCGGCGCCACCGGTTCGCCCGAGCGGGAGTCCAGCCTCCGCCAGCTCATCGACCGGGTCGTGCTGACCTACCGCAAGGCGGGCGAGGAGCACGGCTACTTCGCCTCCCCGGCGGACGCCGAGATCTTCGAGCACGAGCTCACCTACGCCCTGCTCCACCAGGTCTTCAGCTTCAACTCCCCGGTCTGGTTCAACGTCGGCACCAAGCAGCCGCAGCAGGTCTCCGCCTGCTTCATCCTCTCCGTCGACGACTCCATGGAGTCGATCCTCGACTGGTACAAGGAAGAGGGGATGATCTTCAAGGGCGGCTCCGGCGCCGGCCTGAACCTCTCCCGCATCCGCTCCTCCAAGGAGCTCCTCTCCTCCGGCGGCAACGCCTCCGGCCCCGTCTCCTTCATGCGCGGCGCCGACGCCTCCGCAGGAACGATCAAGTCGGGCGGCGCCACGCGCCGTGCGGCCAAGATGGTCGTCCTCGACGTCGACCACCCCGACGTCGAGGCCTTCATCGAGACCAAGGTGAAGGAGGAGGAGAAGGTCCGCGCCCTGCGCGACGCCGGCTTCGACATGGACCTGGGCGGCGAGGACATCACCTCCGTCCAGTACCAGAACGCCAACAACTCCGTCCGCGTCAACGACGAGTTCATGAAGGCCGTCGAGACCGGCTCGCAGTTCGGTCTGCGCGCCCGCATGACCGGTGAGGTCATCGAGGAGATCGACGCCAAGGGCCTCTTCCGCAAGATGGCCGAGGCCGCGTGGGCCTGTGCCGACCCGGGCATCCAGTACGACGACACGATCAACCACTGGCACACCTCGCCGGAGTCGGGCCGGATCACCGCGTCCAACCCCTGCAGCGAGTACATGCACCTGGACAACTCCTCGTGCAACCTCGCCTCCCTCAACCTCATGAAGTTCCTGCGCGACGACGACAAGGGCAACCAGTCGTTCGACGCCGAGCGCTTCGCCAAGGTCGTCGAGCTCGTCATCACGGCGATGGACATCTCCATCTGCTTCGCCGACTTCCCGACCGAGAAGATCGGCGAGACGACCCGTGCCTTCCGCCAGCTGGGCATCGGCTACGCCAACCTCGGCGCCCTGCTGATGGCCACCGGCCACGCCTACGACAGCGACGGCGGCCGCGCCCTCGCCGGTGCCATCACCTCCCTGATGACCGGCACCTCCTACAAGCGCTCCGCCGAGCTGGCCGCGGTCGTCGGCCCGTACGACGGCTACGCCCGCAACGCCGACGCCCACAAGCGCGTCATGCAGCAGCACGCCGACGCCAACGGTGTCGCCACGCGCATGGACGACCTGGACACCCCGGTGTGGGCCGCGGCCACCGAGGCCTGGCAGGACGTCATCCGCCTCGGTGAGAAGAACGGCTTCCGCAACGCCCAGGCGTCCGTCCTGGCGCCCACCGGCACCATCGGCCTGATGATGGACTGCGACACCACGGGCGTCGAGCCGGACCTGGCCCTGGTCAAGTTCAAGAAGCTCGTCGGCGGCGGCTCGATGCAGATCGTGAACAACACGGTTCCGAAGGCGCTCAAGCGCCTGGGCTACCAGCCGGAGCAGGTCGAGGCGATCGTCGCCCACATCGCCGAGCACGGCAACGTGATCGACGCCCCGGGCCTCAAGCCCGAGCACTACGAGGTCTTCGACTGCGCCATGGGCGAGCGTGCGATCTCCGCCATGGGCCACGTGCGCATGATGGCCGCCGCGCAGCCGTTCCTGTCGGGCGCGATCTCCAAGACGGTGAACCTGCCGGAGTCGGCCACCGTCGAGGAGGTCGAGGAGGTCTACTTCGAGGGCTGGAAGCTCGGTCTGAAGGCCCTCGCGATCTACCGCGACAACTGCAAGGTCGGCCAGCCGCTCTCCGCCAAGAAGAAGGAGGAGGCCAAGGCCGAGGCCCCCGCCGCGGCGGAGAAGGTCGTCGAGTACCGCCCCGTCCGCAAGCGCCTCCCCAAGGGCCGCCCCGGCATCACCACCTCCTTCACGGTGGGCGGCGCCGAGGGCTACATGACCGCCAACTCCTACCCGGACGACGGTCTCGGCGAGGTCTTCCTGAAGATGTCCAAGCAGGGCTCGACCCTCGCGGGCATGATGGACGCCTTCTCGATCGCGGTCTCGGTCGGTCTGCAGTACGGCGTGCCGCTGGAGACCTACGTCTCGAAGTTCACCAACATGCGCTTCGAGCCGGCCGGCATGACCGACGACCCGGACGTGCGGATGGCACAGTCGATCGTCGACTACATCTTCCGCCGCCTGGCGCTGGACTTCCTGCCGTTCGAGACCCGCTCGGCGCTCGGCATCCACTCGGCCGAGGAGCGTCAGCGCCACCTCGACACCGGTTCTTACGAGCCGACCGACGAGGACGTCGACGTGGAGGGCCTGGCCCAGTCCGCGCCGCGCCAGACCGAGGCTCCGAAGCCGTCCCAGCCGGCTGCCGCTGCCGCTGTCCCGGCGCCGAAGCAGGCCCACAACTCCACCGAGCTGGTGGAGATGCAGCTGGGCCTGAACGCGGACGCACCGCTGTGCTTCTCCTGCGGCACGAAGATGCGCCGCGCGGGCAGCTGCTACCTCTGCGAGGGCTGCGGCTCGACCAGCGGCTGCAGCTGATCCGGGTGCCGCCGAGGCACTGAAGAGCACCTGAAGGCGGTGGCCGGAGGAATCCCTCCGGCCACCGCCTTCGGCGTGCCCTTTCGCCATGCCGGTCGCTAAGCCGGCTTCGTCATGCTTCCGCGGCCAATTCCCTCTGGTCCGCGGTGATCGGCATGTCGTTGATGCTTGCCTCGCGGCGCTGCATCAGACCGTCCGGGGCGAATTCCCACTGCTCATTTCCGTAGCTGCGCCACCACTGGCCGTCGGCGTCGTGCCACTCGTACCGGAAGCAGACCGAGATCCGGTTGCCGGACCACGACCACAGTTCCTTGCGCAGCCGGTAATCCTGTTCCTTCTCCCATTTGCGGCGGAGGAAGGCGCGGATCTCTTCGCGGCCGGTGATGAATTCGTGCCGGTTCCGCCAGACGCAGTCCTCGGTGTAGGCGAGGGCGACCCGTTCGGGGTCGCGGCTGTTCCAGGCGTCCTCGGCGGCCCGGACCTTGGCCCGGGCGGAGGATTCGTCGAAGGGGGGCAGAGGTGGGCGCTGAGCCATGGCATGCCTTCCGGACGCACGGGAAGAATGGAGAACGGTCGTTCTCCGCTGTCGTTGTAGCCTAGAGAACGATCGTTCTCCGCGCCAGCCCGGGAGGGGCAATGGACATCACCGAAGCCAACGGCCGACTGCTCGACGCGGCGGAGTCCCTGTTCTACGAGCACGGTCTCCAGGCCGTCGGGATGGACCGGATCCGCACGGCGTCCGGGGTCTCCCTCAAGCGCCTCTACCAGCGCTTCCCGTCGAAGGAGGTCCTGGTGGAGGCCTATCTGCGACGCCGTGACAGGCGCTGGCGAGAAGCCCTGGCCGAGCACGTCGCCGCTTGTCCCTCGGTGGCCGCCCGCCCCCTGGCGGTCTTCGACTGGCTGGAGCAATGGTTCGGCGAGCCGGATTTCCGCGGCTGTGCGTTCATCAATGCCTACGGTGAACTGGGCACGGGCTCCCCGGCCGTGGCCGGAGCCGTGCGGGACCACAAGGCGGAGGTGTTGCGGTACTTCACCGGGCTCGTGCGCGACGCCGGCGTTCCGAATCCCGGTCCCGTGGCCGAGCAGCTGGCTGTCCTGGCCGACGGCGCCATCACCACGGCGGCGGTTACCGGAGCGCCCGGTGCCGCGCGCAGGGCCCGGGAAGCCGCCGCGGTATTGCTGGGGGCGGCGAGTGCCGCGTGATCGCAGCCGAAAGCGGCCCGCACGGAGGGTGAATACTGTCGAGTGACCTGGCCGAGGGGAGAGAGCAGTAATGACGGGTGAGTTCGTGTGGGGCGGCGGGGATCTGGACCTCGGTGCCTATCTGGCACGCATCGGGGTCGAGGGAGAGATCCGGCCGGACCTTGAGACGCTGAAGGCGGTGCATCGCGGCCATGTGGCCGCCTTCCCCTTCGAGAACCTGGAAATCCTGCTCGGGAGGCCGGTTCTGCTCGATGTGAAGTCCCTGCAGGACAAGATGGTGGCGCAGCGCCGTGGAGGCTACTGCTACGAGCAGAACCTGCTGCTTGCCGCGGCCCTGGAACGCATCGGATTCTCGTTCACGGGTATAGGCGCGCGGATCAGGATGGGCAGTGACAAGCTGCGTCCGGTCACGCATATGGCGCTCAAGGTCGAGGCGGGTGGCCAGTACTGGCTGTGCGACGTCGGGTTCGGCGGCGAAGGGCTGTTGGAACCGCTGCCCTTCCGGGACGGCGTGCAGGCGCAGCAGGGTGGCTGGACGTTCGGGATCGAGCGGGAGTCGCAGGAGGTGCAGGTGCTGCGTTCGCTCCATCCGGAGGGTTGGTTCGACCTGTACGCCTTCGGCCCGGAGGAGCGTTTTCCTGTCGACTACACAGTGATGAACCACTACATCTCCACGCACCCGCACTCGCCCTTCGTCTCGCGCGTGGTGGTACAGCAGACGGAGCCCGGCATACGGCGGAGTCTGGTGGGCTCCGTGCTCGTATCCGCTCGCCCCGACGGCTCCGAGGAGCAACGGGAGGTACCCGTGGCGGAGTTGGTGGAACTGCTGGCGCGTGAGTTCCGGATCGGTCTCGGCGAGGAGGACGCCGTGACCCTCGCACGGGTGCAGTCCTGCGGTACGTGACTGCGGGCCGCTGTGCGGGCCGTACGATGGCGCGGTGCTGGTCAAGTGGACTCGCTGCACCGTGGTCGACCGCCGCGGCTTCGAACGCGGACAACGCAAATGGGCGGGCCTGCTCGGCGAGCCCGGTTTCCGGGGGCAGGGCGGAGGCTGGAGCAGGGCGCGCCCGCATGTGGTGCACCTGTTCGGCTTCTGGGAGAGCAGGGCGTTCTACGACTCCTTCATGGCGCGCTCCCACGACCGGCTCGCGGCGGCCCAGGCGGGCACGTTCAAGAACGCCCAAGTCAGGCTGTTCGAGCACCGGTTTGACGTGAAGGTCGGCTTCCGGCCGCAGTTCGCGGATGCGGACGTGGTGCGCATCGCCCACTGCCGGGTCCGGGAGGACCGCGTGGAGCACTTCACCCTGATGCAGGAGAAGGTGTGGAACCCGGCCATGGCCGGGTCCCCGGGGATGCTGCGCGGCGTCTTCGGGGAGGCGCCCGGCCCGGAGTTCCTCGTGCTGTCCGTGTGGAACTCCGGGGCCGAGCACGGGAAGTACCGCGCGGAGCGGGTCGAACGCCTCGCCCTGCGCACGCAGATCGAGGCCGACGTCGCGTCGATCGGCGGTGACATCGTCGCGCTGGAGCCTTCCTGGACGGTGTGACGGCCGAAGAGGTGCCGTGGCGGTCCGTGGGTCACACCGGTGAGGTGAAGACGCCCGCGCGGGCCGCGGCGAGGGCAGCGTCGGCGGCCTGCTCGGCGACGGTGGCGTCGAGGGCCTCCCGGGTGATGAACAGCCGGAAGAAAAGCGGCGCCGATACGGCCCTGGCGAGGGAGCCGGCGTCGGTGCCGGCCGGCACCTCGCCGCGGGCGGCGGCCCGCTCGGTCAAGGGTGCGCAGCGCGCGAAGCGTTCGGCGTAGAAGGCGCGCAAAGCGTCCGCCGCCCGCTCCGACTGGAAGGCGGCGATGAAGGCCGCCGGAGCGGCTCCGGCGGCCGTGTCGCCGAAGGTGTCGACGACCTCCTGCGCCAGGGCGTGCAGATCGCCCTTGAGGGTGCCCGTGTCGGGCGGTGTCCACGCGTCCTCCCCCGCCAGGTCCAGCGCGTCGGCGACGAGGCCCTCGACGCCGCCCCAGCGGCGGTAGAGCGTCGTCTTGTGGACGCCGGACTGCTCGGCGACGTACTCCACGGTGAGCCCCGGATAGCCGTACTCGACCAGTCCGGCGAGGACGGCGTCGCGTACGGCCGCGCGGGTGCGTGCGGTGCGGCCGCCGGGCCGGACCGTGCCCGGCGCGGAGGAGGGGGAAGCGGAGGGGGGAGGCGTCGAAGGCAACTGCAACTCCTGTTGCGTTAGCTGGATGGGGTATGCCATGCTGAGCGTAACGCAACTCTGGTCGCATTTGCTGTGGCGTGGCCGGAGGGCGCGTTCCCGCAGGGGCCTCCCGGTGCTCCCTGCCGAAGCCGACGGAGGTGCGCGTGCCCACTCAGCTTTCTCTGCGCGAGGTGTCCATGTCCCGGGGCGACCGCCCGCTCCTGGACGGCGTCACGTTCTCGGTGCGCCCGGGCGAGCGGATCGGCATCGTCGGCGAGAACGGCGCCGGGAAGTCCACGCTGCTCAGGCTCCTCGCGGGCCTCGACGTGCCCGACGAGGGCACCGTCGTCACCGGCGCGGAGGGCGGCGTGGCCCGCCTGGGCCAGACACCCGAACTCCCTCCGGAGCGCACGGTGGGCGACGCCGTCGACCTGGCGCTGGCCGACCTCCGCGCCATGGAGCGCAGGCTCCGGGAGCTGGAGGCCGCTCTGGGCGAGGCCGGGCCCGAAGCCCTGAGCGAGTACGGCGAGCTGCTCAGCACCTTCGAGGGGCGGGGCGGTTACGAGGCCGACGCCAGGGTGGACAAGGCGCTGCACGCCCTGGGGCTCGCTCACATCGGGCGGGAGAGGCCGCTGGGCAGCCTCTCGGGAGGGGAGCAGGCCCGCCTCGGCCTCGCCTGCCTCATCGCGGCAGCCCCCGAGGTCATGCTCCTGGACGAGCCGACCAACCACCTGGACGGCGCGGCCCTGGCCTGGCTCGAGGACACCCTGCGGGCGCATCCCGGCACCGTCGTCGCCGTCTCCCACGACCGCGTCTTCCTCGAACGCGTCGCCACCGCCGTGGTGGAGCTCGACGCGGACCGCAGGTCCCTGGTCCGCTACGGCGGCGGATACGCGGGGTTCGTCGAGGAGCAGGCCGCGGCCCGCCGCCGCTGGGAGCAGGCGTACGAGGAGTGGTCAGCGGAGACCGCGGCGCTCGAAGGCACCGCCGCGACCGTCGCCCGGCGCGTGGCCCCGGGCCGCGCCGCCAAGGACGGCAACAAGATGGCCTACGACCGCGACAAGGGCCGCGTCCAGTCCTCGGTCTCCAGCCGCGTGCGCAACGCCCAGGAGAGGCTGCGCCGGCTCCGGGAGAATCCGGTGCCCCGGCCGCCGGAGCCCCTGCGCTTCGACGCCCGCCCGGCGGCGGGCACGGCCGAGGGCGTCCTCGTGGCGCTGGATGACGTACGGGTGGGGGAGCGGCTCGCCGTCCGCCGGATGGAGGTCCGTGCGGGCGAACGGCTGCTGGTGCACGGGGCCAACGGCGCGGGGAAGAGCACCCTGCTCCGCCTGCTCGCGGGCGTCACCGAGCCGGACGCCGGCACCGTGACCCGGCGGGGGAGCACCGGCTATCTTGCCCAGGAGATCCCTGTGACCCGGCCCGCGGAACGGCTGCTCGCCGCCTTCGCCCGCGGCCTGACGGGCACCGAGGAGGAACACCGGGCCCTGCTGCTGTCCTACGGTCTCTTCCGCGAGCGCGACCTCCACGTGCCCGTCGGCGCCCTCTCGGCAGGACAGCGTCGCCGCCTCGGGCTCGCCCGTCTCCTTGCCCGGCCCGCCGACCTCCTCCTGCTGGACGAGCCGACCAACCACCTCGCCCTCGGCCTCGTCGAGCAGCTGGAAGAGGCCCTGGCAGCATGGCCCGGCGCGCTCGTCGTGGTCACCCACGACCGTCACATGCGCCGGCGCTTCGAGGGCCGGCAGTGCGAGATACGGGACGGCGGGGCGCTGATCGAGGGCTGGCGAGGCAGTCGGACGGAGCTCGATCTAGGGTGGGCGGCATGCCACGGCCCCGACGCATCGTTCTCATCCGGCACGGAGAGTCGGTGGGCAACGTCGACGACACCGTCTACGAACGCGAGCCCGACCACGCCCTGAGCCTGACGGAGAGAGGCCGCCGGCAGGCCGCGGACGCAGGAGCTCCCCTCCGCGAGCTCTTCGGCGACGAGCGCGTCTCGGCCTACGTCTCCCCCTACCGGCGCACCCACCAGACCTTCCACGCCCTCGGGCTCGACCCGGGCCGCGTCCGCGTCCGCGAGGAACCCCGGCTGCGCGAGCAGGACTGGGGGAACTGGCAGGACCTCGTCGACGTGCGCAGGCAGAAGGCCTACCGGGACGCCTACGGCCACTTCTTCTACCGCTTCGCCCAGGGCGAGTCCGGCGCGGACGTCTACGACCGCGTGGGCGCCTTCCTGGAGAGCCTGTGGCGCAGCTTCGAGGACCCCGGCCACCCGCCCAACGTCCTGCTGGTCACGCACGGCCTGACCATGCGGCTCTTCTGCATGCGGTGGTTCCACTGGACGGTCGCCGAGTTCGAGTGCCTGTCGAACCCGGGCAATGCGGAGACCCGCGCCCTGCTCCTCGGGGCGGACGGCCGGTACCACCTCGATCGGCCCTTCGAGCGCTGGTGCACACCTGAACCGTACGGCTTCACCGGTTAGAGTTCGCTCCGATGACCGCTGACCGATTCCACCGCGCACTGGCGAGCCTGCGCGGGCTGGCCCTCGGCGATGCCCTCGGCTCCCAGTTCTTCGTCCCGGGCAACTACCCGTCACTCAAGCGGCGCGAGCTGCCCCCTTCCCCCTGGCAGTGGACCGACGACACCGAGATGGCCTGCTCCGTGCTCGCCGTCCTCGCCGCGCACGGACGCATCGACCAGGACGCGCTCGCCCGTTCCTTCGCGGAGCACCACGACTTCGACCGCGGGTACGGCCCGGCCGTGGGCCGCATGCTGCGTCTGGTCCGGGAGGGAGGCGACTGGCGCGAGCTGGCCTCGGCCCTGTTCAACGGGCAGGGCTCCTGGGGCAACGGCGCGGCGATGCGCATCGCCCCTCTCGGCGCCTGGTACGCCGACGACCCGGAACAGGCCACGCACCAGGCCGAGATCTCCGCGTACACCACCCATCAGCACCGCGAGGCGGTCGCCGGCACCATGGCGGTGGCCGCCGCCGCCGCGATCGCCGCCGCCCCGGCCGGCCCCGTGGCCCCCGACGCGCTGCTGGAGGGCGTCATCGCCCTGGTGCCGCGCAGCGCCGTGCAGGCCGGGCTGCGCCGTGCGCGGGACATGCTCGACTACGGCGACCCCACCACGGTCGCCGCGGTCCTCGGCTGCGGCCGCCGCACCAGCGCGCACGACACCGTGCCCTTCGCCCTGTGGTCCGCTGCGCGGAACCTCACCTCCTACGAGGCCGCCTTCTGGACCACCGCGCGGGTGGGCGGCGACGTGGACACCAACTGCGCCATCGTCGGCGGAGTGGTCGCCGCGGGCGAGCGGGGCGCGCCGCCCGCGGACTGGCTCCGGCGCACGGAGGACCTGCCGGAATGGCTCCCGTCGGGCGCGGGCCGGCAGTAGCCGAACCGGCCGCAAGAACCGGAATGGAACCGACCGTAAGAAAGGGGAGGGGGCGGGGCTACTCGGGCCACCCGTAGGGGCGTACGCTTGCTGGCGCCATGCCGTACGAACCGCCTACCCACACCGTCGAGCGCTCCCTGCGCGCAACGACCGGAGTCAAGGTCGTCGCCGGGCTCGACGAGGTCGGCCGGGGCGCCTGGGCCGGTCCGGTCACCGTGTGCGCGGCCGTCACAGGGCTGCGCCGCCCTCCCGAGGGCCTGACCGACTCCAAGCTGCTGACGCCCAAGCGGCGGGCCGCCCTCGCCGTGCAGCTGGAGAGCTGGGTCACCGCCCACGCGCTCGGCCACTCCTCCCCACAGGAGATCGACGAGCTGGGCATGACGGCGGCGCTGCGACTGGCCGCGTCCCGCGCGCTGGAGGCGCTGCCCGTCCGGCCCGAGGCGGTGATCCTCGACGGCAAGCACGACTACCTCGGCGATCCCTGGCGGGTCCGCACGGTCATCAAGGGCGACCAGTCCTGCGTGGTCGTCGCGGCGGCGTCCGTGCTCGCCAAGGTCCGGCGCGACGCGATGATGGCGGAACTGGGCCTCGGCTTCGAGGACTTCGGCTTCTGTGACAACGCCGGATACCCCTCGCCGGTGCACCGCGCCGCTCTCGAGGCGCTGGGCCCCACCCCGCACCACCGGCTGTCCTGGTCGTATCTGGACGCGCTGCCCAGGTGGCAGCACCTCAAGCGGGTTCGCAGCGTCCCCGAAGCAGCTTCACTGGAGGCCGGTGGCCAGCTCGGTTTCGAATTCTGAGCGGCCCTTGCCGCCACCCGCCGACGCGACTCGCACCGGCGTTTGATAAACATCAACTCATGCCTCTCATCCCCGAGGAGCCTCAGATTCACGAGAGTGTCCCGGGTCCCCGCGCCGTGCCGGCCCCCGGCCGTACGGCGC